>CAMQZF010000152.1 GCA_947039525.1 uncultured Photobacterium sp.
CCCTGCCATACTTTCATAAAAAAGCCTTGTCGAAAGACAAGGCTTTTTTGTATGTATGATTTTAACTTCCTTTCTCAACAAGCTTGTATACAGCTTGAATCAATGGATCTTTCAGACGGTTTTATTTCACGCATATGCATAACTCTAAGTCTTTTAGCTTTTCTTTGTTGTTTTGTTATTTGATCTTTTAATGGACTATTTTCAATAACAATATCAGGGGCTAAACTCACTCCTAGACCTAATCCCATCATGCTTACGATGGCTTCATATTCTGCAACTTGTGCATAAATTTTTGATTTATTAACCCATTCCTTCATTCGCTCTCGAGTAGCTCCTGCTTCAGGAAGGATTATAGGCATGGTTTTGTGTGGTTGATGACCTGTGATAGGAAATAGGTTCTCAAAATCCTTGTGAATAATGATGGAAATAGGTATGTGGCCAATGTTGCAAACGTCAACTGATGATGAATATGTTTGGTTTTAGCGGTAATCGCTATATCGACATTATCATTTAATATTTAATACTTGGTCCATACTTTGAGCGGGATCGTCCGTTTTTACTTGTATCTCAATCTGTGGGTATTTTCTCTGTAAAGAGGATAGCAATTTTGGCAAGTGGCTTATAGCTGGCGGTGACAGAGCAAAACAGAATAAGTTTTCCGGATAGGATTTGCGTATGTTGTGATAACTCGACTTTGAGAGATCGCCATTTTTTAGGATCGATAAAATTTGCTGGCGTGCGATTTGCCCTTATTGGGTAGTTCAACATGACGATTGTTTCTGATGAATAATGGTTGTTGAAATTCATTTTCGACTTTTTGAATGATACGAGTGAGAGCTGAAGGGCTAATGTGATTTTCTTGGGCAGTTTGAATAAGGCTTTGAGATTTACAAAGGTGAATAAATGGTTGTAGATTTTTAATCTTCATGAGTGGATGTTGCATGATTTGCAATTAATTGTTGTGAATATAACACTTTTCGCATTTTGGAACCTGACATACTATGAGGTTATTCGGCGTTCATCGCCTTTTAGGATGTTTTTTTCCAAGGAGTGTACAAACAATGGCTAATTACTTTAATACGTTGAATCTGCGTGAGCAGCTGGATCAGCTAGGGCGTTGTCGCTTTATGGATCGCAGTGAGTTTGCTACGGAAGCCGATTACCTGATGGGTAAAAACGTGGTTATTGTCGGTTGTGGTGCACAAGGGTTGAATCAAGGCTTGAATATGCGAGATTCAGGTTTGAAGGTTTCTTATGCTTTGCGTCAGGCGGCGATTGATGAACAACGTCAATCTTACAAAAATGCGAAAGAAAATGGCTTTGAAGTCGGCAGCTATGAAACTTTGATTCCTTCGGCTGACTTAGTTGTTAATTTAACGCCCGATAAGCAACATACGGATGTTGTTACGGCTGTGATGCCATTAATGAAGCAAGATGCCGCATTAGGTTATTCTCATGGTTTTAATATCGTGGAAGAAGGCATGCAAATTCGCTCTGACTTAACGGTTGTTATGGTTGCTCCGAAATGTCCGGGTACGGAAGTGCGTGAAGAATATAAGCGTGGTTTTGGGGTTCCAACCTTAATTGCTGTACACCCAGAAAATGATCCACAAGGTGATGGCCTTGAAATTGCGAAAGCCTGGGCAGCTGCAACGGGTGGACATCGTGCGGGTGTGTTGGAGTCGTCTTTTGTTGCGGAAGTAAAATCGGATTTGATGGGCGAGCAAACCATTTTGTGTGGCATGCTACAAGCAGGCTCGATTGTTTGTTATGAAAAGATGGTTGAAGGTGGTCTTGCGCCTGAATACGCAGGAAAGCTTTTACAGTTTGGTTGGGAAACCATTACAGAAGCTCTAAAATTTGGTGGTATCACGCATATGATGGATCGTTTGTCGAATCCAGCGAAAGTGCGTGCGTTTGAGCTTTCTGAAGAACTGAAAGTGTTGATGCGCCCATTATACAATAAGCACATGGACGATATTATTCAGGGTGAATTTTCTCGTACTATGATGGCTGATTGGGCTAATAACGATAAAAACTTACTGGGCTGGCGTGAAGAAACTGCGCACACAGGATTTGAAAGTTACCCAGCTTCTGATGTGGTCATTTCAGAGCAAGAGTTTTTTGATAATGGTATTTTGATGGTTGCTATGGTGCGTGCTGGCGTTGAATTGGCCTTCGAAGCCATGACAGATTCAGGCATCATTGATGAGTCGGCGTATTATGAGTCTTTGCATGAATTGCCTTTGATTGCGAATACAGTTGCGCGTAAGCGTTTGTATGAGATGAATGTGGTGATTTCAGATACTGCTGAATACGGCAATTATTTGTTTGCGAATGTAGCAACCCCATTATTGTGTGATAGCTTTATGGATGATGTCGAGTTGGATGTTATTGGTAAAGGTTTATCCAGTGACTCTAACTGGGTGGATAATGAAACGCTGATCGCTGTTAATGATGCGATCCGCTCTCACCCTGTGGAACTGATAGGTCAAGAGTTGCGTGGTTATATGACAGACATGCAGCGTATTGCCTCTGAATGTTAATGACCGTTGTGGTTAATTAAGAAAAAGCCCAGCTATGCTGGGCTTTTTTATGCTTCTTCTTCGTTAGAAGTGGTCGATTGGGTCAGCTTCTTTTCTAACTCATTCACCTTCTTTTCTAATTCGGTCAGTTTTTGGCGAGTTCGTAATAAGACTTGTGTTTGAACGTCAAACTCTTCACGATTTACAACATCCAGCTTTAATAATTGAGACTGAATAACTTGTCGTATTTTTTGGTCAACATCATTCCCTAAATCTTTGACTGGGGCTGGCATAGCTTGGTGAATTTGTTTCGCGATCTGTTCCAGTTTTCTTGGATCAAACATGACTCGCTTACTCCATTGCGATGGTCTATAGGATTATTCTACTGGGGGAATTGAGAAAAAGAAAAGGGCGACTTCACAAGTCGCCCTTTTTATTTCTTTTAATTTTACTTAAAAGTGTGCGTTTGGTTTATCTAAGACAGTGCCATCTTCTTCGACAAACTCAGGCTCTGGTTTGTGAACACTTGCCAAGAAAGTGTAAATCACTGGCAGTACAAACAAAGTAAATATAGTACCAATTGCCAGACCTGCGACGATCACAACACCGATACTGAATCGAGAAGCAGCGCCAGCGCCTGAGGCATAAAGCAATGGTATCAGGCCTGCAATCATGGCACAGGTTGTCATTAGGATTGGGCGAAGACGTACTTTGGCGGCTTCAACCACAGCTTCCATTCGATTCTTACCATGATAGAGCTGTTCTTCTTTGGCTACCTCACATATCAATATGCCGTGTTTGGTTATCAAACCTATGAGGGTAATCAAACCAATTTGTGAGTAGATATTAAGTGTGGTTGCCCCCCATGCTAACGCAATTAGAGCACCACAAATTGCCAATGGAACCGAAACCAGAATGACCAATGGATCACGCATGGATTCAAATTGAATGGCTAATACTAAGAAGATGACCGCTAATGCTAGACCAAATGTGCCATACAGAGCATTACCTTCTGTTACGTATTGACGGGTTTGACCTAGGTAGTTATGGCTGTAGCCATTTGGTAGAACTTGAGCTGATTCATTGTTTAACCAAGAAACCGCTTCACCCATAGAAACACCCGGTGCCAATACGGCGCCAATGGTTGCTGCATTCAACTGATTGAAGCTTGGCAGTGCCGGTGGTGCTGATGTAATGGTGATGTGAACTAGGCTACCTAATGGGATGAGAGCGCCAGTATTGGTTTTCACGTAGTAATTATTCAAATCACTTGGATTGAAACGATTCTTACGAGCCACTTGTGGAATCACTTGATATGAACGACCCAAAATATCAACACGGTTGATGTCACCACCTGCCAGCATGGTACTTAATGTGTTACCAATGGCTTGCATGGTTACGCCGTAAGCACCCGCTTTATTTTTGTCGATATTGATGTTCATTGTGGCAGAGTCAAACTTCAAGTTCAGCTCTGAGTACACGAACATTGGGTTGTCTTTCACCTTCTGCAACATTTCAGAGGCAACTTGGTAGAGGCTCTTGAAGTTGTTTGGTGTTGTGATCACAAATTGCACTGGTAGGCCAGAACCCGCACCCGGCAAGCTTGGCATTTGGAAGGCTGTGATCGACATTTGTGGAATGTTCTTCACCGCTTCCGTTACCGCATGCGCAACTTGAGCTTGAGTGACTGTTCGTTGACTCCAAGGTACTAGAGTCGCAAGACCAAAGGCTTGGTTAGACGAAGGAATACCAGAGAATACTTGTGCGTATTGTACGCCTTTTTGCTCGCTGAGAATCTTGTTCACTTGGTTCATGGTGTCTTGGATGTAATCCAAGTTCGCGTTTGCAGGGGCTGTACCCATGAAGACCACCACGCCACTGTCTTCTGCTGGTGCTAATTCACTTGGAATGAATTTGAATAGGAAGGGTAGGCTGATGAAAGCACATAATGCAAATACGATGACCACGGCACGCATGTTCATGACGCCGTGCAGCATTTTCTCATAACGAAGAGTTAGACGATCAAGAAAACTGTGAACCGCTCTTTCAAATCGGTTTGGCTCAGTGGTTTCTTTGAGTAATTGTGAACACATCATTGGTGATAGTGTTAACGCAAGAATACCGGAAATGAAAACAGAGCCTGCCAGCGTTAGCGCAAATTCTTTAAACAAGGAACCGGTTAATCCTCCCATTAAAGCAATCGGTGCGTATACCGCGCCTAATGCAACAGTCATTGAGATAACGGGAACCGCAATCTCACGGGTACCAATGATGGCGGCACGAAATGGGGTTTGCCCAAGCTTAATGTGCCGTTCGACGTTTTCCAATACCACGATGGCGTCATCGACCACAAGACCGATGGCGAGCACCAGAGCCAGCAAGGTCATCAGGTTCCAAGAGAAACCGAATAATTGCATGACTAAGGCGACCCCGATCAAGGATAGGGGAATGGTGATAATCGGAATCAATACTGCGCGTAATGAACCGATGAATAAAGCAATCACAATCAATACGATGATCGCGGCTTCTGCAATGGTTTTAATTACTTCGTGAATTGAATCATTGATGGCGACCGTGGAGTCATACATGACCTCCATTTTGATCGTACTTGGCATATTACGTTTAATGGTTGGCAGTATTTTGTAAACGCCAGCTGCAATATCAATGGGGTTGGCGCTTGGTGCAGCTTGAATGGCGGCTACGACGGCCTCTTGACCATTTGCTGTTGCACGATAGGTATCGCTACTGCGAGACAACGTGACTTTAGCAATGTCACCTAAACGGATCACTTGACCATTCTTACTGGAAACGACCAGTTGCTCTAGCGATTCAGGGCTGTTGACTTGTGTATCGGCACTGCCGTTGTACAACACAAAGTTATTGTTTACCTGACCTACTGCCGATTGGTAGTTGTTGGCTTGCAACACTTGCATTACGTCACTTGCCGACAGATTAAATGCCGCCATTTTTTGGGGATCTAACCAAACACGTAATGCAAACGGAACACCGCCGTACATATCTACTTTTGATACGCCGTTAACAGTGAACAACTGCGGTTTAACCACACGTTCGATGTAATCGGTGATCTGGCTGGAATTTAACGTTTTACTGGTAAAACCTAAGTAGAGTACGCCTGTGTTACCGCCCGTTGATAGGGTAATGGTTGGATCTTGTGTTTCTTTCGGTAACTGTGATCGAACTGAGTTAACTTTGGCTAAAATGTCTGCCAACGCCGCATTAGGATCGGTGTTGAGTTTCATTTGAACCGTGATGCTCGACATGCCCAAGGTACTTTGAGCTGTGATGTACTCGATGTTATCGGCTTGAGCGATCGCTTGTTCGAGGGGTTGCGTGATAAAGCCCTGAATCAAGTTTGCACTGGCACCGTAATACGCCGTGGAGATAGTGACCACGGTATTGGTCATTTTCGGGTATTCCCGAACGGGCATTTTGAAAATCGCCTGAAGTCCGAGCAAAGCAATCAATAAACTGATTGATATAGCAAGGACAGGGCGTTTTATGAATATATCAGTAAAGCGCATGCTGATGAGTCTCCAGATTACATCGTTGGGATTTCAGCAGGGGCTTTCAGTGCGTCGTTTACAACTACGTGCACCAAAGACTCATTGCTTAGTCGGATTTGACCTGTGGTCACAATCTCTTCACCCGCTTTTAGACCTGATAGAATACGTACGTTATCATCCGTGTTTTGACCTGTGGTCACAACCGTTTGAATGGAACGTAATTTGCCATCTTTTTTCTTAAGCACGTAAACGGTATCACCGTATAAGGTATAGGTAATGGCTGTTTGTGGCACAACAATTTGATCATTAACAACTGGCAAGATAACGCTGGCACGAGCAAACATACCACTGCGTAATTTACCGCCGCTGTTTGGAATGTCGGCTTGGATCTGAATCAAACCAGTTTGCGCATTAACAGCTGGTTCAATTGCAGTGATGTGACCTTTGAACTCGTCGTTCGGGTACGCATCTACATTGATTTCAACGGTTTGACCAATTTTGATTTTAGAGATGTCAGTTTGAGCCACAGTAAAGCGGAAACGCATGGTACGAGTATCTTCTAAGCGCACAATGCTGCTGCCAGGTTGAATATATTGACCTAGATACACATTACGTAAGCCGACTTCACCACTGAATGGGGCAATGATGTCACGACGTTGCAAAGATTCTTTTAAAGATTTGATTTGAGCAACTAACGCTAAGTAATTTGCTTGCGCTTCATCCAAAGCAGATTGAGAAACCGAGCCTTTACGGTACAAATCTTTGTAACGCTGATAGGTTGCTTTCACTGATGGCAATTTAGCTTGAGTACTTTGTAGGCTAGATTGTTCTACGTTTGAATTGATAGAGACCAGTACTTGACCTTGCTTCACTTCTTGGCCTGACTCAAAGTTGATGTCATTAATGACACCTGCTGCTTCTGATGTCAACGTCACACCCTGCTTTGGCTCAACAA
>CAMQZF010000153.1 GCA_947039525.1 uncultured Photobacterium sp.
GGCTTAGGAACCGATGGTCCTATGTCGGGTAATACACTCAGTACGATGGATGAATTAAATCAAGTTGCTAAAATCCATAAATTAGTCAACAAAGATCGTGCGGCTATGCCACCGATAAATGTCATTGAAATGGCAACCATCGGCGCGGCTCGAGCTCTACATATGGAAGATACCATTGGTTCATTAGAAGTGGGAAAACGAGCCGATATTATTGTGGTTGATACCAAAGCACCCAACATGGTACCTGTGTACAACCCCTATTCTGCTTTAGTTTATTCAGCTTACGCGACCAATGTGAAACACACCATCGTCGATGGAAAAGTACTGATGAAAGATCGTCAAATTCTAACGGTGAATGAAGATAAAATCCGTTTAGAAGCACAACAGTTCGCTGAAAAAGTCAGAGCCACCGTTATCGAAAGTGGTGAGATTGTTCAATAATTTCGATTAGCAATCAATAATAAAAAGGCAGCGCGATGGGCTGCCTTTTCTATTTAAAAAATAGGACACCAGTAATTACTTAGCTCAAAAATAAAGCCGTCATTGTTACGCAAAAAAAACGCTCTCTTAGAGAGCAAAACACACATTAAGTCTAAAATATCGTCTCCTATCATCCCTTTCATTTCTTCTTTGAATAAAAAGCTCACTAACACTCTATTCCGATTTAGCCTACAATGAGCGCCAAAAGAAAACATAAGGTTAAACCATGAAAATTTGTGCCATTGAGTTAAAAAGTAACGAAGCAAACCTGTGCTTATTGTCTAATGAACAGGGTTTATTTGAGATCCATGAATGCCGCGCGCAAAAAGTCATGCTAGTTGATTCATTAGACAATGAACAAATGAAAAACTTTCAATTTACTTTTAAAAAATTGATGGACGATTATCAAGTTACTGATCTCGTTATTCGTACTCGTGAAATGAAAGGAAAATTCTCAGGGAGTGCTATCGGTTTTAAAATGGAAGCCGCCCTTCAATTAACAGAAGGATTGAAGGTTCATTTCATGACAGGAAATGACATCAAAGAGAAGTTAAAACGTAACCCTCTTGCCATTGATTTTAAAAGCACAGGTCTTCGTCAATTCCAAGAAAATGCCTTTGTTACAGGCTATGCTTTTTTAAGCAAATAATAAGCACAAATGGTCTCTTTTCTGAGACCATTTTTTTATAAAAATTAAATTTTTACTTTAAAATATCAAAAAATCGAAATAAATTTAGAGCAATTACTTTAAATAAAAGCTTTTCCAATCCCATCAAAACAAATTAATTCTATTTAAATAACAAAATAAGAAAAAAACATCAATAAAAATACCAATTGTAGAAATAAAATCTACGACTTATCTATATTTGCGGTTCTTTTTTAGATGAAATACCATACTACATACAGTGACTTTACTCACAAATATGAGTTATTTTTGTCTAATTTGGTGCCTTCATGGAAAAAGCTAAATCAAAGACGCTGAGAAACGGCGTAATTTTTATTATTGTTATCGCATTATTAGCAGTAGCCGGATTTTTTTATATTCAACATCAAAAGCGCTATCCAAGCACCGATGATGCGTATATCCACGCAAAAATTTTATACGTTGCACCACAAGTTGCAGGCAAAATTCTTACAGTTAACGTCAAAAATTACCAACATGTAGATAAGGGCGATATTCTTGCTCAAATTGATCCAGCCCCTTTTCAAGCACAGTTAAATCAAGCAAAAGCCGCTTATGAAGCTGCAACTCAAACCAACGCCGCAAGCAATGATGCCATTTTAGCGGCCAGCGCGGGCATTCGCTCAGCAAGTGCGCAATTGATTGATGTACAACAAAAATACGACCGCACGATGACACTGGTCAATCGTGGTGTATTACCGGCTCAAACCGGCGATGATGTAAAAGCTGAGTTAGCTGGCGCTAAAAATAATTTAGATGCTGCTCGTGCTAAAATGTCACAACTAATTAAAGAACAAGGTGCAAAAGGCGTTGAGTCTCCTCGAGTGAAACAAGCCGCAGCACAATTATCGCAAGCCTCTTTAAACTTATCTTACACTGATATCACAGCAAGCAGTTCAGGTACATTAGGTAAAGTAAGTATTCGCCCTGGTAGTGTTGTTGCTCCTGGTCAAGCCATGATGCCTTTAGTCGAAGCCCACACCTACTGGGTTCAAGCGAACTATAAAGAAGATGATCTTCAGCATATTCACGTAGGCATGCCCGCAAATATTGTGATCAGCATGTATCCAAACTATACCTTCCATGGAAAAGTAGAAGCGATTTCGCCAGCCAGTGGATCTTCTTTCTCTTTATTACCACCGGAAAATGCAACCGGTAACTGGGTAAAAGTACCTCAACGTTTCCCTATTGAAATTTCAATTCAGCCTGAAAAAGGACAACCAATCTTACGTGTCGGAGCAAGTACAACGGTCACAGTAGATACAGTTGCCAATGCGGATGCTGCTCATGACGGAACAAAGTAAACGTCTATTAACCACTTTGGCGGTCATGTTGTCCGCCATTATGGTTTTGCTGGATATGACCATCGCTAACGTCGCCCTTCCTCATATGATGGGCGCATTAGGCGTGACCTCAGAGCAGGTCACGTGGGTTATCACCAGTTACTCGATGGCTGAAGCCATCTTTATCCCCTTAGCCAGTTATTTATCTCTTAAATTTGGTGCTCGGAAATTACTGTTAATTTCCGTAACTGGTTTCATCATTACCTCTGCATTGTGTGGGCAAGCACACAGTATGGTTGAGATGATCATATTCCGAATCTTTCAGGGTGCCTTTGGTGCTTCCGTGATTCCTCTGTCTCAATCCATCATGGTTCAGATTTACCCACCAGAACAACGTGGTAAGGCAATGGCACTGTTCAGTGTCGGTATTTTATTAGGCCCAATTTTAGGTCCAACAGTTGGTGGGATCATCACCCAACACATGGATTGGCGTTGGATCTTCTATGTAAACGTACCTGTCGGTATCCTTTGCCTGACTCTATTGCATCTTTTTGTGAATATAGATGGACGTGGTGAAACCAAGTTGGATTGGCCATTAATCATTGGTATGGCACTGGGTATCGGCCTCTTACAAATGGTATTAGAACAAGGTAATGAAAAAGGTTGGTTTAGCTCAAATCTGATTCTGTTTTCCACCATAATCAGTATATTGGCTTGGATTTTTTTCATTGTTCGTTCTTTTCGAACGCGAGGGCAAATTGCGCCTATTTGGTTATTAAAGGATCGTAATTTAGCGGTTTCCTGCCTGATTATGGGCGGATTTTCACTCGGATTATTTGGTATTACCCAATTACAACCGATGATGCTGGAGCAGTTACTTCATTATCCTGTACAGACCACCGGCTTTATGATGGCACCGCGAGGGTTAACCTCGGCGATTGTTCTCATTGGTATGGCATCATTTATGGATAGGATTGACTCACGAAAAGTCGTGGCCGTCGGTCTGTTACTCTGTGCCTTTGGTACCTACCTCATGACGAAATATTCCTTTAATATTGACATCAAATGGGTACTGCTACCGAGTATTATTCAAGGGGCTGGTATGGGGTTAGTGTTTGCACCATTAAGCCAATTAGCTTATGCCACATTAGCAAAACAAGAGTCTGTGGGTGGTGCAGTAATCTTTAACTTGTGTCGGACTATCGGCGGTTCTTTCGGTATCTCAATTGTGAACACCTATTACAGCCAAATTCAGCAAAAAGAATGGCATGCATTAGGCGGTGCAATCACTCCAATGAATCCCGCATTACAGCACATGGCACAAATGCAGCATACCACTATCACCAATCCAGGTTTGATTGAGAAAGTCACAATGCTTCTGCATCAACAATCAGCCATGCTTGCTTTTGTCCATTCCTTTGGCTTTATTATGATTTCGTTCTTGGTGCTTTTGCCTTTCATTTTATTGTTCAAACGCCAAAAACGACCCATAGCAACAGAGGCTCCTGCTTAGTCCCAAATAAAAAAACCGATCCTATGATCGGTTTTTTATTGTCTTGTCTTTGATGTTTTATTACTTAAGGAGATTTGCTCAATGTAATTAAAAAAAGTAATCAATTTAATTCGAGCAATACCAAATTCAATGTCTCTATTGGCACACACTTGTTGATCTAAACGCTTAGAGTCCACCAAATATTCACATTTAGCCCATTGCTCACACGCATCATTACGAGCCCCCATAAGGCGATCCCAATGATCAGAAAAATGGTTTAATGCAAATAACACATCCCGGTAATCATCATTATTAGCTTGCTGTTTTAAATGATTTATCGTCACCATTTTATCGTCCATGTAACGTTGAAAGGAATCTGAAAAATCGCCTTTTGTAGACTCATAACAATTTTGTACGACAAAATCGTGTTTTGTTTGCGATAAAGGCTGTATTTTCTTTAAACTTTCATCAGATGTACACGCCGTTGAAAAACACAATACCACCATGCTGATGATCAACCTCATTGCCACCTCAACTTACAACAGAGTATATGACTCTGATAAGTATGACGTACTTCCTTTACAATGAAGGATTGTTTTCCGTAATAAGGCAAAGACAGAAGAAAATGGAAACTTTTTACTTTCCTCTCTTAAAGTCAATACACGTAATTACGCCTTAATTTTACGGACTTGCCAAAAATGTTTACGCCAATAAGGGTTATTCAAACTGGAAATAATGACCCCTTTCGAACTGGATGACTCCATAAATTGATTATCTTTTATATAGATACCAACATGGTGAGAAGATGGTCCTGTTTTAAAAAACACCAAATCGCCCAAGCTCGCATTCTGTTTTTTAACACGAACCCCCAATTTCACTTCTTGGAGCGTCGTGCGTGGCAAGTTTATGTTATAAACTTTACGATATACCACTTGTACAAACGCCGAACAATCAATACCTCGACGACTGGTTCCACCATAAAGATACGGCGTGCCTTTCCAGCTTTTAAAAACCGAGTCAAATAACGTCGCATAATGCGTTTGAGGGATATTAATAGTATGAGAAATCGTTCTGTGTTTTTTCAATTCATGATGAACCATTGTATTGGCTATCGATGAAGTAACATCAGGAGGTAATACAATCGGACTCGGTAAACTCCAGTTTTGAGTCACCGATGTACTCGATATTGGCTCAATAACAACAGAATGTTTATTCATGGAATTTGTGGTCGCTTGGTTGAATGCACTTGGAGAAGAAGCACAACCCGATAATACAATTGCAGCAGCGGTTGCCGTAACCCAATAAAAAGTAAGCCGCATTATCAATAATCTTTGTGTTTAATTGAACAAAGTCGACAATCCTATCTTTTTAGGTACATGAATACCAATAATAGACATAATATATTTGTGTTATTAGCGATTTTCTACCACAAAAAAATCAGATTATTTCTAAAAATCAGTCATATTTACTTAAAGATCATTATTTTTCTTCTATTCATAAGACACTTCCAGCAATAGATAAAAAATCTCAAAAATAACACCAATGCGTATAAGAATTGCATAGTAAATTTTACAACATCTTTCTTTTACAAAGGTTATTAGATGAAACCCATCTTCATATTATTTGGATGTGTTTATTTATGCGGTTGCTCTCAGGGCATTCAAGTATTCATGTCAGACGACTTAAAATTAGAAGAGGAAAAACATCGAGGTTTTTTAGTTACCACCCTAGGAGCAACAACCACATGGCCCGAAACGGGAAAAGACATCACCACCACGTTACACATACGACAATTAGGTAAAGAGAACTCCCCGACAATCAAAGTGATCAATAATAATAGTAAATTCGACTTTCAATACCACAATACTGTCGGACAATTGATCAGCCTACCGCTTCCCATTGGACATTATGAAATTTATCAAGTCACCTTTTTAGGATCTAATGGACAAGAAATTGTACGAAACACCAGCAAAAATAATTTAGCCTTAAGTTTTACCATCCAGGAGAATACAGCCAGCTATATAGGAGAGTTTATCGCCTCCAGTCGCACCACTAAAAGCAAACAATGGAATACCTTTTATCCCAATGGCAATGGTTATTTACAACACGGTTATCACGAATCGCGTGACAGCGAGCTGTTCTATAAAAACTACCCAAATTTGAATGATATCGATTTTCAACGCATCAATTTATCATCTATTTGGGACAATACCATTTACACCAACATTTTAGATAATCCGCCTCTATTTCAGTATTGAGCTCTATTCATAAAATCATAATGAAAATTCCAACAATCACATAAGCAATAGTTTTCTCCTTATGACATAAAAAAAGAAAAATAAACTACTTAAAGTGCAATTATAAAAGTTATGTTTCCTTTTTTACTGAAAAATGGCATAATATGAAGGTTATCATTTCATTTATGGACTTTTTTCATGGCGATCAAATCTATCTTAGAAACACGCAGTGGTCATCAGTGCGAGCTTTGTACTTCTAACGATCAATTAAGTGTGTACGAAGTACCCGCTTCTGATGATAAGAGCGCTGGTAACTGCGTTTTCTTATGTAAAACCTGTCGTGATCAAATTGAAAACCCAGAATTGGTGGATGCCAATCACTGGCGTTGTTTAAACGATAGTATGTGGAGCCAAGAGCCAGCCGTACAAGTCATGGCTTATCGTCAATTATCTCGTCTTGCCAGCACTGAAGGCTGGGCACACGATCTTTTGGAAATGATGTATCTAGAAGATGCAACAAAAGAGTGGGCAGACAAAGGATTGGCAATTGAAGCTTCAGCACAACCAACACGTGATTCAAATGGTGTTGTTTTGCAAGCTGGTGATACCGTTACGGTAATCAAAGACTTAGACGTAAAAGGCTCAAGCCTAACCGCAAAACGTGGTACAGCAGTGCGTAACATTGGCCTAACTGATAACCCAGAGCACATCGAAGGCCGTGTTAACGGACAACGTATTGTTATACTGTCTTGTTTTGTGAAAAAATCGTAAAAACACCTCAATG
>CAMQZF010000154.1 GCA_947039525.1 uncultured Photobacterium sp.
CACAGCCTCTAATAAAACAGTGAACAAAATAATAAATAACTCTCACAAACATTCCTGCCACAGAATAGAGACATCCTGTGATCTTAATTAAATCACAATAAAAAAATCAAAAAAACCAGATTGGATAAACCAAAAAACAAGGAAAAAATAGAAAAAGGGACCACTGAGATTCATGTAATAAATAACGCTGTCTATGATAGAATCAAACCATCATTAGCGCGTTTTCATAGAATCAAAGACCGCTATCAAACCGCTTTTTTTAGAGAAGATCTGTGATGACAGAAGTAGCCGACTTACACACTCGTATTGATGAATTGGAAACGAAGCAAGCCTTCCAAGAATATACCATCGAAGAACTAAATGAAGCCCTAACATCACAGCAATTGCAAATTGAAAAAATGCAGCTGCAATTGAAGTTTTTAGTCGGAAAAGTAAAAGGGTTTGAGCCGTCTAACATGGCATCAGAGCAAGAAGAAACCCCACCGCCACATTATTAAAAAACAAAATTCAAATACAAAAAAGGAGAGCAATGCTCTCCTTTTTTTAGTCATCACAAAGTGATTAGTGACCGCAGCCACAACCGCCTTCGTTACAACATTCACCATCGTCATCGCCACAGCTACCGCCGCCACAACAACCACCTTGGTGAAGATGACCGTGTTCTTTTTCTTCATCTGTCGCTTCACGAAGTGCAACCACTTCAACGTCAAATGACAATGTTTGACCTGCTAGCATATGGTTACCATCAACCACAACGAAATCGCCATCAACTTCAGTGATTTCAACAGGGATTTGACCTTGGTCAGTATCCGCAAGGAAGCGCATACCCACAGTAATTTCGTCTACGCCATGGAAAACTTCAGCAGGAACACGTTGAACCAACTCATCCATGTGCTCGCCGTAAGCGTCTTCTGGAGCGACAACCACGTCAAACTTATCGCCAACAGAGCGACCTTCCAAGGCTTTTTCAATACCTGGGATCATGTTTTCGTGGCCATGCAAATAATCTAAAGGGGCATCCACTGTAGATTGATCAACAACGGCACCATCTTCAGTTTTAACTTGGTAAGCCATGCTTACAACGATATCTTTAGTGACTTTCATTTTATGCTCCAAATACTCTTACGAAAGAGAAAGCCAGCATCATACCGATCTTATCTTGATAATGACAACTACAACATTATCATGAAGGAAATAAACCAATCACCTTACCGACTTTGTCAGCATCCACCGACTTTGGAAGTTGTTGATCGTGATGGGAACAAACTACACATTCCACGGATTCGATCCCTTGATCTTTCCACCAGCGCAATGTGTCTGTTTTTTGGCATTTTGGGCAAATAGCTCCAGAAATGAACCGTTTTTTTATCATATAACCTCCGTTAATCATGCCACTGGTGGTGGCGCTCTCGATCATTACACATTTCACGATCAAATAATTCTTCCAGCTCTTTTCGTGCTTCTTTAGAACGAGAAGCAAACTGGACATCCTCTGGGTGATCAGGCATGAAATCACGTAATGTTTTCGTATCCAAACGATGAAAATGATCACGCGCTCTTTGTGCTTTATAAGGATGCATACCTAATTGAATTAAAGTCTGCCATCCCAAATCAAGAGCACTTGAAAACGTTTCACGAGCAAATCCTTGAACTTCGAAATTCAATAATTGATGTGCCTCAACTCGACTTCGAGCACGAGCTAATATTTTTAATTTAGGAAAATGCTGCTGACATAAAGTGACAATCGACATGACATCATCGGGCTCATCCGTACAAATAATAATGGCTTCTGCTGTATCCGCTCCTGCCGCTCGCAATAAGCTCAATTGACGCGCATCCCCATAATACACTTTGTAGCCAAATCCCCTCAAAAACGCAATTTGAGCAGGATCACGTTCCAAAATAGTCAGACGAATTTTATTTGCAAACAACAAACGACCAATTACCTGACCAAAACGACCAAATCCAACAACAATAACTCTTGGACGTTTATCAATCAGTGTATTTTCATCATTGGGGATATCCGCTTCCTCATTAAACGAATGGCGAAACCACCATTCTTGAAGATTTAAAGCAAAGGGAGTTGTCATCATCGACAAACTCACGACCACCAATAAAAAGGACGCGACATCAGGGGTTAAAATGCCTTGTGTTTTAGCTGCTGCAAATAACACAAACGCAAACTCACCCCCTTGACTTAAAATTAATGCCACTTGGCTACGCGATTTTGCCCCAATCCCAAAGAGTCGAGCTAACCCATACAACACGAACCCTTTAATACTGATTAACACCAAAACACACAATAAAATCATCCACGGCGATTGCCACAATAAACCAAGATTAACCGTCATCCCCACCGCAATAAAAAATAAGCCCAGCAGTAACCCTTTAAATGGCTCAATCGCAATTTCAAGTTCATGCCGAAATTCACTCTCAGCCAGTAGCACACCCGCTAAAAAAGCGCCAAGTGCCATAGAAAGCCCCAATTGTTTCATTAATAAGGCAATGCCGATGACCAATAAAAGTGCCGCAACGTTAAACAATTCTCGAACACCACTGGCAACCACCCAGCGAAACAATGGACGTAACAAAAAATGCCCCCCCACTAATAACGCCACAATGCCACCGATCATGATCAATACACTCCAGACATCACCCGTATGACCTCCTGCCAACACGGGTAAAATAGCCAACATCGGAATCACGGCAATATCTTGAAACAGCAAAATGGCAAAACTCGATTGCCCAGTTCGCGAAGCTCTCAACCCTTCCTCATCCAGAATACGTAATGCAATGGCTGTTGAAGACAGTGCCAACCCCATACCAATGACTAAAGCACTGGAAAAAGAAGGAACAAATCCCCAAGCAATACCACTTAGAATGACAGTGGTAACGACAACCTGCGCCCCCCCTAATCCTAAAATGGGTTTACGCATCTGCCATAAATGGCTGGGATTCAATTCCAAGCCAATCAAAAACAACAAGAGCACTACGCCAAATTCAGAAAAATGCAAAATCGCATCCACATCTTGAATGACAGATAGTCCCCACGGTCCTAACGCAATGCCAGCTAATAAGTAACCTAATACTGAGCCTAATCCCAAACGCTGCGCAATTGACACCGAGACGACGGCTGCAAACAGAAGAATAACCGCAATCGTCAATGCATCATCGGTCATCCAACACCTCATCGTAATGTGCAAAGGGATCTTGTAACCATTCTCGATAACGAATGACGTGCCTTTCTCTTGTATCCGCCGAAACTCGACGCGCCCAATACAGCACCATTGGAGATAGCCAATGCATCTGACACAATTCAGCCGTTAATCGAAAAGGCGTTAAAATGTCATTCAGAGCACAACGGTTATAGCCTTCTAAACGATAAGCCTCTTCTGCTCCTCCCGTACTGATCACCGAACGCCAATGTTTTCCTTGTAAAGCACGTCCTTTTCCATAGGCAAAGTCCTGCCCTAAGACCACATCCATCCACTCTTTCAGCAATGCAGGACAAGAGTACATATACAACGGATGTTGGAACACAATCACATCATGTTGCCGCAATAAGGCTTGTTCTTTCGTTATATCAATAAAGAAATTGGGATACGCAGCGTACAAATCATGCAGAGTCACGTTTGGTAAATCTAAAATACTCAATAACATTTCTGCATTTACGATGGATGCTTCAGGATCCGGATGTGCAAAAATCACCAAGACAGAAGGTGGCGCACTATCAGACATTTAGCCTCCTTGCCAGTGTCTAAAAAATAAAATAAAACAATGTTGTAACACATTATTATCCGAAAAATCACAAGGGAAAGGTGAAAATGATGCCCTTACCAAGATATCCGATCAAAATGGCAGTCCCAGACACTTTGTTATAGACTGCCGCATCAGTATCTAAGCCACATTGCGGAGCGGGAAAAGCCCGAGACAGTCGATGATCACCTTTTCGGACATTCAATTATTACGTGGCGGCAAAGTGCTGCTCGACAAAGCCACTGCCACCATTCACCCCGGTGACAAAGTCGGTCTCGTCGGCAAAAATGGCTGTGGTAAATCCAGTCTTTTTGCCCTAATCAAAAACGAACTCAGTGTTGATGCTGGCAACCATCAATGGCCCGCAAATTGGGAATTAGCGTGGGTAAACCAAGAGACCCCCGCATTAGAACGAGCAGCATTGGAATACGTCATTGATGGCGATCGTGAATACCGCCAATTAGAAGAACAACTGCGCATTGCTGAAGAAAAAGACGAAGGCATTAAAGTTGCAGAATTGCACGGTAAATTAGACGCAATTGGCGGTTACAGCATTCGTGCGCGAGCATCAGAACTATTAGACGGTTTAGGCTTTACTCAACCACAAATGTCATGGAATCTGACTCAGTTTTCTGGTGGTTGGCGTATGCGTTTAAACTTAGCACAAGCGCTATTATGCCGTTCAGATCTGTTACTTCTCGATGAGCCCACTAACCACTTGGATTTAGACGCTGTATTGTGGCTAGAAAAATGGCTACAAAGTTACCGTGGCACTCTGGTTCTGATTTCTCATGACCGTGATTTTCTTGATCCAATCGTAAATCGCATCATTCACGTTGAAAATTTGTGTTTCAACGAATACACGGGTAACTACTCGTCTTTCGAAATCCAACGTGCTGAAAAGTTAACGTTGCAACAAGCGCAATATCAGAAACAACAAAAACACGTCGCGCACATGCAGTCGTACATTGATCGTTTCCGTTATAAAGCCAGTAAAGCACGTCAAGCCCAAAGTCGAATCAAAGCGTTAGAGCGCATGGAAAAAGTTCTGCCCGCGCAACTTGATAACCCATTTATGTTTGAATTTAGAGATCCGGCGTCATTACCAACACCGATTCTCATGATGGATCATGTATCAGCAGGTTATGAAAATAATCTAATTTTAGAAAAAATCCGATTAAACCTTGTACCCGGCAGCCGCATCGGTTTATTGGGCCGTAACGGTGCTGGTAAATCGACTTTAATCAAGATGCTTGCGGGTGATTTGCCAGCGCAAGCGGGTGAATTAACCTATTCCCAAGGTGTGAAAATTGGTTACTTTGCTCAGCACCAATTAGAAACGCTCTATTTAGATGACACCCCAATTCAACACTTAGCGCGTATTGCTCCACAAAATACCGAACAACAATTACGAGATTATCTCGGTAGCTTTGGTTTTGTCGGTGATAAAGCTTTAGAGAAAGTTGGTCCTTTTTCTGGCGGTGAAAAAGCCCGTTTAGTACTTGCTCTGATCGTTTGGCAACGCCCAAATCTGTTGCTACTCGATGAGCCAACCAACCACCTTGATCTGGACATGCGTCAAGCGTTAACCATTGCATTGCAAGCGTACGAAGGAGCGATGGTCATCGTCAGTCACGACAGATACTTACTGCGTGCGACAACCGATGATTTATATTTGGTTCACGACCGCCAAGTTGTGCCATTTGACGGCGATCTCAACGATTACCATAAATGGTTAGCGGATCAACAACGCCTTGATCGTAAAGAACTACAATCGAATAAATCAGATGTTGTTAAAGACAACAGCGCTATTTCTCGTAAAGACCAAAAACGTCTAGAAGCTGAAATGCGCAAAAAAACCGCCCCGATTCGTAAAGAAATTACTAAGTTAGACACCAAAATGGATAAGCTAACGGCCATCATTTCTGACGCCGAAACCGCTTTATCAGACGTTACGATTTACGAAGCAACCAATAAAGCAAAACTGACAGAACAACTGCAACGTCAGGCAAAAGCAAAAAGTGAATTAGAAGATGTCGAAATGGCATGGATGGATTTACAAGAACAACTTGAAGCGCTTGAACAAAGCTTAAACGCTGAGTAAGCACAATGAGCCAAACTTGTAGATTCACCTCTGCTGATTTTTGGGCATTCAGTCTTGAGTATTATCAAAAACCGAATGTGCAATCTCAACTGCTGCATCTGCAAGATCATCATCAAGGTAACGTCAATTTGGCGTTACTTTGCTTATGGCTCGATCAACAATGTGAAAATCTAACGCTACCTGAACTCCATCAACTTCAACGTGCTATCCAAGTGACTGATTATCGCTTGCAAAGACACCGTATTCATCGACGAGGGTTGAAAAAATCCATCGATCATTCAAATTATCAATGGGCACTGAAAGAAGAGTTATTACTCGAAAAAATCCAACAAAATGAACTCATCCATTACTTGGTTAAGTACCATCATGCTTCACCTTGCTCAGTCCCCAATAATTACCGAGGTTATCTTGCACTTCTTAACCAGACTTCATAGGATCACCGCTTTATGATCTCACACAAAAAGGCTGTCGCTTATGATCATTGTTTGGCAAGACATCAACCCTGAAACACTCACGAATTTAATCGAACATTTTATTCTCCGCGAAGGCACCGATTACGGCGAACAAGAACGTACACTCGAAGAAAAAGTCGACCAAGTTCGAGAACAACTGAAACAAGGTCAAGCCTGTGTTGTCTATTCAGAATTGCATGAAACCATTGATATTAAACTGACGCACGATCTCAATTCTACGACCCACTAATCTTAACTGCGCCCTGTCTCTTGACCCCAGATTCTCACCCTGTTAATAACAAAGACACTTTTCTAGAAATAGGGCACGTTATGTCTGCAAAGCATCCCATCATCGCAGTCACAGGATCGTCAGGCGCTGGCACGACGACCACCTCAGAAGCCTTTAGAAAAATGTTCGCAATGATGAACATTAATCCAGCCTGGTTAGAAGGTGACAGCTTTCATCGCTACACTCGCCCCGAAATGGACGTTGAAATCCGCAAAGCAAAAAATCAAGGGCGACA
>CAMQZF010000155.1 GCA_947039525.1 uncultured Photobacterium sp.
TCCCCGCATTGCGCGCTCACACCAATACAGCATAGTTTCCAATGACATGTTGCCTGCGGGTCCATTTTCTTTATCTAAATTGGTGATAAAAACAATATTGGCAGAGGTATTTTTTAATGCCTCTCCAATTTCGGCTAATAGCAGTGGTGGCATAATACTGGTAAGAAAACTACCAGGGCCAAGTAATACAAGATCAGCCTTGAGAATCGCATCAATGGCTTCTTTGGTTGCGGGGACTGGTGGCTCGATGTATAAGCGTTGCGGTATTTCTCTTAATTCATCTACATTCGTTTCACCTGAAATGATGTCACCATTCGGTGTCATGGCAGCAAGATCGGCGGGGTATTCGGACATAGGTACAATTTGCGTTTTCACATTCAGTAGATTTCTGATCAATGTGATGGCATCTAAAGGACGAACACTTAAATTATCGAGTGCGGTTAAAATTAAATTCCCTAAGTTATGACCGTTAAGCTCTCCATTGCCTTTAAAGCGATATTCAAACAGCATGGATCCTATCGATGGATCGGTAATTAATTGGTTAATGCAATTGCGAGTGTCTCCCCAAGCAATACCGCCTTGACAGGCTCGAATACGTCCGGTTGAACCGCCATTATCGGTTGTGGTGACAATTCCTGTGACTTGAGAGCCGTAAGTGGATAAGGCAGAAAGAACACGCCCTAATCCGTGTCCACCACCAATAGCCACCAATTTTTTTGAATGTTGCAGGGGGATCGTGTCCATGAAAACCTGTGATTACTCTCTAATGTAAAAGAGACAGTGTATCTTTCATTTTCTTGTTATGCGTAAAGGGAATGTTTTTTTGTTGTTTTGATCACGATTTCTTCGTTAATGTTTCGTATGCATCATGCCAAGTAAGAAATCACAGGTATCTAAACAATTCGGCATGGATAATAATGCTTGTTTTTCCGCGATAGGAATCGGTAGGATCTCTAGCCAACGTAAACAAATCCAGCTTAAATTATTAAACTGTTTGTTTTTGTGCAACTCGTTGATTTCTTTGTTTGATTGGTAAAACTGTTTCAGTTTGGTCGACAGTATTTCTTGAGTTTCATTGAGATTAAATGAGCCCCATTCAGGGAGGGTCTGACACTCACCGTATACGATGCCGTTATCTTGGCAATCAATCGCATTAATTTTAAAGCACTCTTGCCCGTATGCAGTGATGTTTAATAAACCTTGTGGGGTATTGGTATGAAAATCATCCACTCGTGCTAACGTCCCGATATGATAAAAATTGTGGATATTCGTGGTTTCATCGATCATACAAACCCCAAAGATTTGATTGGTGTTCATTGCTATTTTTAAGGTATCTAATGCTTGTCCAAGAGGAATGCGCATAGGCATGCGCCCTTTAGGCAATAAATGCCGTTTATAAAATAATAAAGGGACCATTTGGTTCATAAGTGATGAACTCTTAAGTAAGAGACGATATTCCTACGATTGCAAATGTAATGCCGTGAATATTTAGTGAGTTAGCGTATTAATAAATGAAAGCTCTGCTCTAAAACAGGGATTATTCGCAGGTTGCAATTGAATGATTGCAATGTGTTATGCATTGAGCAATCAATCAGATAATAACGATTGGGTAATCTCGATTATTTTGAATGGTTAAATACATTTAATGCATGTTCGCTCGGAAGTAACTCTAACTGCCCAAATTCATTGAAATACCAGCCATTAATGATGTCTTGATTTTTCATATCTTGAAAGTTGTGCAACACTTTTAGAGCCTCCTTGTGTGCATTCTCTGAGGTAAGGCCTTCTTCTCGTTGAAGATATAAAGCAATGTCGTCTAAAGTCGCAGATTCTAAAATATTGGGCATTTTTTCTACACTCTCTATTGGCTTTATTGAGGGGTGGTTGTCGTGCTCTTGCTGTAACGGTAGAATGCACAAAGTTATATGAGTTTTTATTTTTATTAGAATTTTAATATTCGTATATCATTAATTATAGCGATTAAGTCTGAATAGTTAGTTATTTCTCGACATAATTGACACAACTCCGAGCGCGATTTACTAAGTCTTTATTGTGTATAGGGATAAGTGGATCTCGCCAGTAACCTTTGTGGTTGCCAGGGTTTATTTAGAAATAAATAGACCTCCCGTATTTGGAAAGGTGTTTCGTGATCAAACCATTTGAAGACAATTTTCAACGTAAATTTTACTATTTGCGTTTATCGATTACTGACGTATGTAATTTTAAGTGTCAGTACTGTTTACCTGATGGCTATCAAGCCTCAGATAAACCCACTTCCTCTTTTTTATCTCTGAATGAAGTACAACGTGTTGCGTCTGCTTTTGCCGCTTGTGGTACAAGTAAAATTCGTATTACGGGGGGAGAGCCCAGTTTACGTCGTGATTTGACGGAGATCATTCACAGTGTTGCAGAGTTGAACGGTATTACAAAAGTGGCAATGACCACAAATGGCTATCGCTTGGCTAAGTACGCCTCTGAATGGAAAAGTGCGGGTCTTACGCATTTGAATGTCAGCGTAGACAGTTTGGATCCTAATATGTTTCATCAGATTACGGGTGAAAATCGCTTCCATGATGTGATGGCTGGTATTGATCGAGCGTTTGATGCAGGGTTCGAACAAGTTAAAATTAATACGGTGTTATTAAAAGAATTAAATTACAAAGCGCTGCCTCAATTTTTAAATTGGATCAAATATCGCCCGATTCAATTGCGTTTTATTGAATTAATGCAAACGGGAGAAATGAATGATTTATTTTCTAAAAATCACATTTCTGGCGTGAG
Source organism: uncultured Photobacterium sp. (assembly GCA_947039525.1). Lineage (GTDB taxonomy): Bacteria > Pseudomonadota > Gammaproteobacteria > Enterobacterales > Vibrionaceae > Photobacterium. Next base: position 2,782 of record CAMQZF010000155.1, read on the forward strand.
TATTCGTGACCATTTATTAATGACGGGTTGGTTGTTGAAACCTAAAGCCACCAATGACGGGCCAGCACAAGTGTTTAGCCATCCTGATTATGTGGGTGAAATTGGTTTGATCATGCCGTATGAAAAAAACTTTTGCCAAAGTTGTAATCGATTACGCGTCTCTGCATTGGGTAAATTACACCTTTGTTTATTTGGTGATTCGGGTGTGGCATTAAGGGATTTATTGCAACATGATGATCAGCAAGCTGAATTGATTGAGCGTATTCAATTAGGATTAACGCATAAATCGGAAAGCCATTTTTTGCAAGACGGTAACACAGGTTTGACGCCGCACTTGGCTTCGATTGGTGGTTAATATTTATGTGGCTTCATGAATGTAATGAATGCCATTTAGGACGAGAAAAATGAAAGAATTGACTCACATCAATGCGTCAGGTGAAGCCAATATGGTTGACGTATCAAGTAAAGCAGAAACAGTCCGTGAAGCACGCGCGGAAGCCTTTGTACACATGAAAGCTGAAACCTTGGCTTTGATTGTTTCAGGACAACATCATAAAGGTGATGTGTTTGCTACCGCACGTATTGCTGGTATTCAAGCGGCAAAAAAAACATGGGATTTAATTCCACTGTGTCATCCATTGTTACTTTCTAAAGTAGAAGTGCAACTTGAAGCTTTGATGGATGAAAACTGTGTTCGTATTGAGTCTTGCTGCAAGCTTGCAGGAAAAACAGGCGTGGAAATGGAAGCCTTAACGGCAGCATCGGTCGCTGCTTTGACCATTTATGACATGTGTAAAGCCGTACAAAAAGACATGGTTATTTCGCAGGTACGTTTGTTAGAAAAAACAGGCGGTAAATCTGGTCACTTTAAGGTGGAAGCATGATTCGAGTATTGTTTTTTGCCCAAATTAAAGAGTTGATTGGTACGGCACAGATTGATATTACAGAATCGTTTGGAACAGCAGAAGCTTTGCGTTGCCATCTTGCTGGGCGTGGCGATAAATGGGATCTTGCGTTAACACAAGGTAAATTGCTGGTGGCGATCAATCAAACCATATGTGCATTGGATTCACCTTTACGGGATGGGGACGAAGTTGCCTTTTTCCCACCTGTGACCGGGGGCTGATATGATTCGAGTTCAGACGGAAGATTTTTCGGTTGCAGAAGAATACGCTCGATTAGCTGAAGGGCATGATGCGGGTGCGATCGTGACTTTTATCGGAAAGGTCCGAGATTTTAATCAAGGTGATCGCGTGAATGGCTTATCACTTGAACATTATCCCGGAATGACTGAGAAATGTTTGCAAGAGATTGTTGAACAAGCGAGCAAGCGGTGGTCACTCTTGAAAACACAAGTGATTCACCGTGTCGGTGATCTTGAGTTAGGTGATCAAATTGTGTTTGTTGGCGTGAGTAGCCAACACCGTGGTGCTGCTTTTGAAGCTTGTGAGTTCATCATGGATTATTTAAAAACCCAAGCCCCATTTTGGAAGAAAGAGCAAGTTGGTGATAAGTCTCGTTGGGTGGATGCACGTGACAGTGACACTCATGCGTTAGATCGCTGGTCTGATTCATCAAATAAATAAAAGTATTTGATTACTGTTTCCTGTCATGAAAATGGCATCTTAAGTACGTGATTCTTTGTTGTCCGTGTATAATGCACGGACAAGTTAGGATGACTTTATGAGCGTGCGAGAGATGAACCAACAATTTGATTTACCCCCAACAATCTATCCTTTCCCCCCGAAACCTTATGCATTAAGTGATGATGAGAAGCTGCAGTACATCGAACGTATTGAGCATTTATTGATTGAAAAAAATGCCGTTCTAATTGCGCATTATTATACTGACCCTGAAATTCAATCTTTAGCTGAGCGTACAGGCGGCTTCGTCGGTGATTCCTTAGAGATGGCAAAGTTTGGTCGTCAACATTCAGCATCGACGTTAATTATTTGCGGTGTGCGTTTTATGGGTGAGTCTGCAAAGATTTTAACGCCAAATAAAACGGTCTTAATGCCAACATTAAAAGCGGAATGCTCGTTAGATTTGGGCTGTCCTATTGGCGACTTTAGTGATTTTTGTGATAAACACCCTGATCATACGGTTGTGGTGTATGCGAATACTTCAGCAGAAGTTAAAGCTCGTGCTGACTGGGTAGTGACGTCCAGTATTGCTCTTGAAATAGTGACGCATTTGGATGATGAAGGTAAAAAAATCATTTGGGGACCAGATCGCCATCTTGGTTCTTACATTCAAAAGCAAACAGGCGCAGACATGTTGTTGTGGCAGGGGGAATGTATCGTTCATGATGAATTTTCTGCTCAAGCTTTAAAGAAAATGAAGCACGTTTACCCGAATGCGGCTATCTTAGTACATCCTGAATCGCCGGCTAGCGTGGTTGAATTAGCGGATGCAGTAGGTTCGACCAGTCAATTAATTAAAGCTGCCAGAACGTTACCACACTCAGAAATGATTGTGGCGACGGATAAAGGTATTTTCTTTAAAATGCAGCAACAAGTGCCAGAAAAAACCTTAATTGCGGCGCCAACAGCAGGAACTGGAGCAACATGCCGCAGTTGTGCGCATTGTCCTTGGATGGCGATGAATGGGTTAGTGGCAATTGAAGAAGCTTTAATCCATGGTGGTGATAATCACGAAATTTTTGTGGATGAAACTGTTCGTTTAAAATCTTTAATTCCATTGAATCGTATGTTGGATTTTGCCGCATCAATGCGTTAAAAGCTGTTTTTACTCAATAAAAAAGGCTGTCTAAGACAGCCTTTTTGATGTTATAGGATGAACAATGGATCATTCTGCGGCGAGAATCTGTCCACGTTGAGTAATACCACATAACATAGCAGGGACTGCTTGGAATATTTCGGTAAATTGCGCTAATCCATCGGCCCCGTGTTCACTCAGAGTTTCCAATCCCGTTTCTGGGTCATATAATAAACTAATTGACAGCAATAAGCCTCCCAATAAGGCGTTATCTTGGCTGTCTTCTGGCATCAGGTTCTGCCAATCGTCTTGCGTGATCTGCCAGCCTTGTAATAACCCTTCTGTAAACTCTCTCGTTTCTGGTGTGACTATCTCTTGCTCATCTAATTGGCAAAATGACGGCCATTGCCATGTGTTTTCAAATAAAGATTGTCGAGTGTCATTCCAAATATCGACAATGGCATTGGCGTAATCTTCAAATGCTTGATGACTTTCAAAAGGAGAGGTTTCATCACCGCCCCACAAGTAGGCTAGCCATTCTGTTGGATTGATAAGATAAGGTGCTGTTGCCATTGCAGTCACGAAACCAAGCGTTTGAGACTGAGTAAGCAGTTTATTGTTTAATTCAGGATTGTTGAGTACATCTTCTAAAGATACAGACATAATTCACTCTTATTAGCCGTCAATGGCAAGGATAGAGTGCAGTGTAGCAGGCTCAAGGAGTGAGATCAGTGCTTGGGAGTCGAGTTTATTCATTTGATGATGAAGATCGGTGGATTTCTAAGCAATCTTGGTCAAAATCTTCATGACCAAAGCTGAACAAGGCGTAGGCAATCTGTTTTGTTAGTTTAATGAACATTGCATTATCCTTTTTAAGTGCTTATTTCGGTTATAGCGTACTCTGAATAGAAAAAGATAATATTGATTGAATTTGAATTATAGCGAAAGGATCTATAGTAAAACAATTTGAAACAACAATAATGGCTGGATTTTTGCCCGATATGATCTTGATATGCTCGCTTGGTGTTTTTATTTCATAAAGTGCTTGACCGAATGAGCAGAAACTCTTACATTAGCCGCCGTTGAGACGAACAAGGCTCAACAAACAACGTGGTGAGGTGTCCGAGTGGCTGAAGGAGCACGCCTGGAAAGTGTGTATACGGCAACGTATCGAGGGTTCGAATCCCTCCCTCACCGCCATCTTTCTTTTAAAGAAAGATAAAATTAGGAGAGATGGCTGAGTGGTTGAAAGCACCGGTCTTGAAAACCGGCATACGTTTAT
>CAMQZF010000156.1 GCA_947039525.1 uncultured Photobacterium sp.
AGGCTTCTCATTGAGCTTATTGGGTACTTTCTTAGTGCGCTCTGGCATCATTGTTTCTGTCCACTCTTTTGCTTCTGATCCAACACGTGGCTTATACATTTTAAGTTTCTTATTGGTTGTTATCGGTGGATCCTTACTCTTGTATGCGTTACGTGGTGCGAAAATTCGCTCACAAGGTAATTACAGTCTGTTCTCTCGTGAAAACATGCTGCTGGCAAACAACATATTTTTGATTGCAGCACTATTAATTGTTTTCATTGGCACATTATTGCCATTAGTTCACAAGTTATTAGGTTTAGGTGCAATTTCTGTCGGTGCGCCGTTCTTTAACCTAATGTTTGTGTGGATCATGGTGCCATTCTCCTTCTTCTTAGGTATTGGTCCTCTGGTTCGCTGGCGTCGTGACAGTTTAAAAACATTACGCGCGCCTTTGATTGGTGGTGCGATTGCAACACTTATTTTGTCATTTGTACTGCTAAAGTTATTTGCGCCTGAAATTAAGCCGTTAGCGCTATTAGGTATGATAATGGCGTTATGGGTGATTATCATGCAGATCATTGAAGTGGTGATGCGTGCTAGTTACAAACAAAATTTCAGCGTAGGCATAAAGAAACTCGGTCGCAGCCATTGGGCAATGGTCTTTGGTCATATTGGTCTTGCCGTTACCATTATTGGTATCACATTGGTTTCGAATTACAGTGTTGAGCAAAGTTACCGAATGAGTCCGGGTCAAACTGTGAATGTGGGTGGTTATGATTTCCAATTTGCCGGTGTTCGTACGGCAAACGGTCCAAACTACCAAGGTTATTTTGGCGATTTCTACATTACGCGTAATGATGTGTATGTTACGACTTTGCACGCTGAAAAACGTTTCTATACGATTCAGCGTTCTATGATGACAGAAGCTTCAGTCGACAGTGGTATCACTCGCGATTTGTACATTGCGATGGGTGAGCAACTGAAAGATGGTGGATGGGCTGTTCGTATTTACTTTAAGCCATTTGTGAACTGGATTTGGTGGGGCGGTCTCTTAATGGCTGTGGGTGCTATTTGCTCATTAAGTGATAAGAGATACCGTTACGGAATCTCTAAGAAGAAACGAGTGAAGGTGGATCATGAGTAAGAAACTGTTATTCGTCCCTTTTATTGCGTTTATTGTCTTAGTGGTGATTTTTCTCACCCAGTTATATCGTAATGCTAATGGAAATAACCCAACGTTATTGCAATCGGTTATGGTGGGACGTCCAGTCCCAACCTTCCAATTGGAAGATTTATTCCAAAACGGAAAGTATTACACTCAAGATATTTTAAAGCAGGGTGAGCCGGTATTATTGAACGTATGGGCCAGTTGGTGTCCAACTTGTTATGCTGAGCACATAGAGCTGAATAAATTGGCACAACAAGGCGTTCGTATCATTGGTATGGATTACAAAGACAAGCGCGATGATGCGATCACTTGGTTGAATAAATCAGGTAATCCATATATCCATACCATGTTCGATCCAACCGGTATGGTTGGCATGGATTTCGGTGTTTACGGCACACCAGAAACCTTCTTAATCGATGCGAATGGTATTATTCGTTATCGTCAAGTTGGGGATGTAACGGCTGAAAACTGGAAAACGACCTTGGGACCAATGTATTACGCATTGGTAAAAGAAGCCGATGCTCAAGCAAAGGATGCCCAACAATGATCAAACGCTTAAGTGCTTTATTTGTTGCTCTGGGCTTAATGTTGGCGCTTTCTGCGCCAGCATTTGCTGCCATTGATGTGTATCAATTTAACAACCCCAAAGAACAAGAAATCTTTCAAGAGCTCACCAGTACATTGCGTTGTCCTCAATGTCAAAACAACACCATTGCTGATTCGGATGCGAAATTGGCGGGCGATATGCGCTTAAAAGTGTTGCAGATGCTGAATGAAGGAAAATCAAAGCAAGAAATCATCAATTACATGGTTGAGCGTTACGGCTACTTTATTGATTACAATCCGCCAGTTACGAGCTCAACATTAATTTTATGGTTAGGCCCGCTGGGTGCTGTGATTATTGGCTTTATTGTGCTCGTAATTCGTTCTCGTCGAACTTCCGCTGTTGATAAACCGGAAGTATTAGATACCGATGAAGCCCAGCGCTTAAAAGTATTGCTTGATGAAATGGAAAAGAACAACTCAACCGACGATTCTAAGGTGAAGTGATGACGCAGTTTTGGCTATTCACAACAATTTTAATGCTCATCGCGATTGGCTTCTTTGTCTATTCTATGTTCTCAAAAGACGAACAAGATGAAGAAAATAGCCGAGATGAAATGAATAAGTCTTTCTACCAATCTCGTGTAGAAGAATTAAAAAAAGAAGAAACAGACGGCATTGTTGGCGATCAAAAAGGCATGATTCGTGATTTACAACGTTCTTTATTGAACGATGTGGAAGAAGTGTCTGAAGTAAAGCAGCGTAAAGTGAATAAAACGATTCTAATCCCTGGCATTATTGTGTTATTGGGATTGGGGTATGGTTTGTACTTCACGATTGGCGGCTATAAAAAAGTGGAACATTGGCATCAAGTCATGAATGACTTGCCACAATTAACACAATTATTAGCGTCCAACACCAATGCCCCATTAAGTACACAACAGATGCAAGATTTGATGCTGGGTTTGCGTACTCGTTTGTCTCAAGAGCCAGATGATGCCACCGGTTGGTTATTATTAGGGCGTTTAGCCATTTCAAACCGTAATGCCATGGAGGCAGAGGGAGCGATGTTGCGTGCTTATAATTTGGAGCCCAACAATCCACAAGTGGCAAACGGTTACGCCCAAACGTTATTAATGATCAATCAAAAGGGCAATGAAGCCATTGCCCGACAAGTGCTATTAAGCGTATTAGAGCAGGATCCAACCAATACGGATACGTTATCGTTATTGGCATTTGATGCTTTTGAACAAAGTCACTTTGCTCAAGCGGTTAATTATTGGAAAATGCTGAAGTCTTTATTACCGAAGAATGATCCTCGTTTAACCATGTTAGACAGCAGTATTGCTCGTGCTGAGGCTCAGATCGATCCGAGTAAAACCGCTCAAAATGGCATCGTAATTCGTATCGAGAAAGCGCCTGATGTGATTACACCTAAGAAAGGTATGTTATTAATTGCAGCGTATCCAGCCAACAGCAGTCGTATGCCAGTTGCTGTTATGCGATTACCAATTACAACCACTTTCCCATTAACGGTAACGTTATCAGATAGCAACAGCATGATGTCCAGTATGAAATTATCATCATTACCGGAAGCGATTATCAAGGTTCGTCTTGATAGCGATGGTGATGTGATGACAAAACAAGGGGATTGGTATGGTGTTTCTAAGCCGGTAGCGATTGGTGGTTCGACTTTTGTCGAGATTCAACATCAATACCCAGTGACGACGTCCACACAACACAATGCAATGAAGCCATCAGCAGTGATAGCATCAACAACAGCAATCACAACGGCGACAGTGGATCACACAACAGCCGCGTTAGCGAATGATGATGCGGATGCGGCTTCAAACAGTGCCATTTTGTCTCCGAAAATATTGAATCCAAATGTGCAAGCAGGGGCTCAATTATTCTATGCACGTTGTACTGTGTGTCACGCAGCACCAAATCCAGCCAGCTATACCGCTGCAACATGGAGCGGTATTGCAAAGAGTATGTTCCCTCGTGCGAACTTAACGCAAAAAGAGGGGCAACAAGTGTTAGCGTATTTGGATAAAAATGCACAAAAACCGCCAACTGTGTAGCAAAATGAATAAAAAGGCGGTTTACATAACGACTTAAGTCTCACTGAGTGGAAAAAAGGAAACAGGCTGGATATTATTATCCAGCCTGTTTTTTTTATTACATAGTGAATTTCTTTTGAATAAACACACTTTATTATCACTTTGTTTGGTTATTGGCGTTTCTGGGTGTGCAAAAACACCAACTGAATCAAGTGATTCAGAAGCAAACTCGGTTGTTGTTGGCGAATTATACGTTAATGATCCGCTTGAACCTTTTAACCGAGCTATGTGGGATTTGAATTACCATTATTTAGATCCATACTTTTTGCGTCCAGTGTCCTTAACATACGTGAATTACGTTCCTTCTCCGGTACGAACTGGTCTATCTAATTTTTTATCCAATTTAGAAGAGCCTTCTAACATGGTGAACAGCTTAGTCATGCTGGATGGGGAGAAGGCACTTGTGCATTTCAATCGGTTTTGGATTAACTCTATTTTTGGTTTAGCTGGGTTGATCGATATTGCTGGCGCGGCTGATATTCAAACTCCTGGTAATCAGGCGTTTGGTGATTCTCTGGGTTATCACGGTTTGAACAGTGGTCCATTTATCATGCTGCCTTTATACGGACCATTAACCGTACGGGAAGGTGCAGGAGATCTGGTCGATGGTTTATACTTTCCTCTGAACTTGTTAACGTTTTGGCAAAGTTTGGGTAAGTGGACGATTGAAGGAATGGAAGATCGTGCCGCATTAGTTTCTCAAGAAGCCTTACTCGACAATTCTCCCGATCCTTATGCTTTTACGCGTAATGCTTATCTCCAATATAAAAATTTTAAAGCGACAGGCAACAAGCAAGTGGAAGAGCCTGATGTTGTTGATGAAAACGTTGATAATTATTTGGATGAAGTTGATGACCATTAAAAAAGCAGCCTATTGGCTGCTTTTTTATTAGAGGCATGATGATCAAAGAGAGGCGTCTTCTCTATTATTTCTCATTAGAACTTGTAGTTTGCTTGAAGACCCACAAGCCAAATATGACCAGAAACAGTGCCATTTAGCGTTCCAAAGTTTGGATTCTGCTCCACAAAGTTTGCCGTTTGAGCTTTGATGTAGGTTAAGCCAGTATCGACGCTGAAGTTTGGTGTGAATTGGTAGCCTGCACCCATACTCAACCATAGACGATTGGTTTCAGGAATAGTTTGTGTTCGATGTGCACTATTCACCGCGGAACTGTCAAAAGCAACACCAGAGCGTAGTGTTAATGCAGAGGTTACTTTGTACGTTGTACCAAGTGCGATACGGTAGTTATTACGCCACTGTTCTTCTTTAATTAGATGGTTACCACCTAAGGCTGGAATATTCGCTTCAAGATCTTTGAAATGTGACCAATTGGTCCAGTTCATACTCGCGCTTACTGCCCATTGTGAGTTGATGATATGAACACCAGCCAGTTCAACGGTTTGAGGCAGCGTTAATGGTAAGCTGCCCGGTACCGTAATATCTTGCATACTGCTTGGGTTCATTGGGTTCAGCGCAACGACTTTTCCATTTAAGTTTAAATTCACCGCAGAACGATAATTCAATCCTAATCGGTTGTTGGCATTGATTTGCCAAGCCGCACCCGCTTGCCAACCCCATGCATGGCTATCACGACCTTCTACATAAATTGCCATTGGTCCGTGTTTTGGAAACTCGGCACCAAAATGACCGTTTGCGGTTAAGTAGCGTACGCCGGCACCAATACTAAATTGGTGATTAATTTGGTAAGCAATATTAGGGTTGAACTCAATCGTATGTACTTTTGCTTGATTACCAAATTCAGAGAATTGGTAATTTTTAAGGTTGGTTTGCATACCATAAGCGGTCGCAATTGCCAGACCCATTGTCCACTTATCATTTAATTGATGAGTGAAGTAAAAATTTGGAATGGTCGCTGAAGAAGCCATGTTATTGGCTTGGCTTGATACGCCATGGCTGGTGCCATGAACATCAATTCTAGGCGCAATATAAATAGTACCAACGGAAAGATTGGTGCCAGATAAATACGTCATCATAGCGGGATTACGGAATTGCGTACTCGCATTGTCTGCGATCGCAGCCTCACCTGCAAAAGCTCGTCCTAATCCTGTTGCTGAATACTCAGCAATTTGAAAACCTGCCGCCATGGCTGACTGAGTAAGACCAAGACCGATAACGCCAAAGATAGTGAGTGCAAGTGTGGTTTTTTTCATTATTGAATTTTTCTTCCGTAATAAACGTACGCTAAAATAAAGAGTGCCGATCATACGGATAAGTTTTCAATCTCTAAGAGAATTTCATTAATTTCATTAAAAATGAAAGTTAATTCTATTAATTGTGTTTTTTTTGAAAAAAAATACTCTATGATTTGTGTTTTTTTTAATCCGCCTTTATTTTCAGAGAATTTAATTGAAATTAAATCGCTGAAATAATAATTTAAAAATAATGAATAAAGACATTTATAACATCAATGAACTGTGTTTCTCATGACTTTATTGAAAATAAAGCAACCTAATGATTTAGGTTGCTTATAGATAAGATAAGTGAGAATTAAAATAGATAGTTAAACTGTACGCTGTAAAGATATGCATCACCGCCAGCGTTAAACGTATAAGTAAATGGGCCTTCTGTTTCTGTTGCTTGAGAAGTTTTCCCTTTTAAATACGCAAATCCTGCATCCAAAGACATATTCGGTTGTAAGTGATAGGTTGCCCCTAGGGTGTACCATTGACGATCAGAATCAGGAATACTCAGCGTTTTATGATCGTCAGGTACAGGACTTTCATCGTAAGCAAAGCCAGCTCGAAGCGTCCATTTATCATTCAGTGTATGAGTTGCTCCAATCGCATAACGCCAACTGTTCTCCCAATTTTCAGGTTTTTCTAAGCAAACATTATCG
>CAMQZF010000157.1 GCA_947039525.1 uncultured Photobacterium sp.
GCTCGTGCTCGTGCTCGTGCTCGTGCTCGTGCTCGTGCTCGTGCTCGTGCTCGTGCTCGTGAGAAGAGTGTGAAGACGAACTTTGAGGAAGACCATAATAATGATGATGAACATCACCTTGATGATGATAATGATGGTGAACAATCACTGTTTTTTCTGCTTGATCATTATGATCATCATGATCATCATGATCATCATGAGAATGAATGTGATCCTGTATTTTGGCATCACCACAACCGCACACTGTGCACATACTAATTTAACCTTAACTGTTTTAACGGATGAATAAAGACCCAATAGAGCATTTATTTACATAAAAAAGACAATGAACATCGATATCATTACGTCAATGTAATACTGAATGGAACACAAGGATCCCAAGCATGTACCAGCATGGTTAAACAAGCTTGTTGTTGCGCCAACTCATTGGTAGGAAAATCAGTGTTTAACAATGATTTTATTAATGGACCATCTGATGCACACAGTGTATCCGTTGGGGTAATGATATGATAATCGGTAATAATAGAGTCAACATTTTGAATGGCTTTATGCATTAACACGCCGCGAGGAGCAGCCCCTTGCCAATAACCAAGTTCATTACAAGAAGGCAGTGACCACTGCCATAAATGACTTAATAACTGGGCTAAATCAATCATTCGCTTCAATGTTAATGTCAATAAATTATTTGTTTTTTGGGCATCAGACTGAAGAGTAGATCCAATATTTTGCCATGTTTCTGATTGCAATTGGTAAATTAACCGTTGATAAGGCGTTTTTTGTTGCTGACTCCATTGAAGTAATTGCTGTGGATCTTTTACTAAAAGCAACCAATGTGTCAAATCACAACCATAAAGTGCATTCGCATAATGATATTGACCTTGACGAACTTTAGCCGTTAACGTCAATGCTTCAATATTAGCATCCATACATTGATATATTTGATATAACTGCCAACAATATGCAGCGATCCATTCTCGTTGTAATAACTCATCAGAAACAGAATAATTCAAACTTAACGCATTGGCTGCAATAGATTGTTGAGAATAAGGACACAGTGAAACCAAGAGGCGCAAACGCTTCAACGCCATTTCAGGAGTTTGATTAATCAATAAAGAAGAATAAGAAGGGGAGCGATAAACAAGATCAACCGCACAAACTTTTCTGGCTTTTACATTTACCGTTAAATGTAATTCTCCAGATAACACCTCATGCATAATTGCCTCAAATATAAATCAAACTCACTAATAATTTGACTTAAAACTATCAGTTTTCATTATTTTGTCAATTTATGAGGCATATATTCAGTATAAAAATCGATTTAGCTGCCACTAACCATATCATCCAAAGCTGATAATACTTGCTCCGTCATATGACCTTGATGAATCAATTGACACACTTTACGACGCACTGCTAATCCTGAAATCAGCTTCTCAATTGATAAGTGATTGTTTTCTTGCTTTTTATTATAAAACTCAACCGTTTTACTTAAAGTTTCATAAGTCACAACATCGGTTCCGACTCGTAACCAATCTAATTTAGTTAAATAACCCTGGCATTCTGTGGTTATTGACGATAAAGAGTGCCCTGTCATGGCCGATAATGCTGCAATACTGCGTTGTAAGGCTTCTTCAGACGTATATTTGGACAAACTAATCGTTAACTCATCGGCATTAATTTCGACCAAATGTTTGCGTAATTTAACACGACGTCCAAGTCGTCCTTTTGATCTAGGCTCTTTACGTTGGATCGGTTCGAACTCACCATCAATGATTTCAGACAAGGCTTCTAATTGCTTTTTAGGCATAATTTCATTACGTAAAGGATTCGGCATGGTCGGTGCTAAATTACGCTTGCCTTCATTGGTGGTCTTAGCACGAGAATAACGAATGACTTCTTCTACATCACATTTAATATCAAGTTGATAATCACTGTAACGCTTTAATTCATCGATTGATTGAATGGTAAGATGATAGCCCCATAAGTTTACGGTAAAAACATCATCGCCTAATTTCTTTTCTGTGAGCTTTTTCAGTTCACGAATTAAATCAGAAGAGAAACGACGCCATTCAATATTGCGAGCCAGTTTTTGATTTAATTCACTTAACAGCATAGTGTCATTTAGACGACGTGACATACGGCTACGAAAAAAAGTATATAACTGAAAAATCAATGTGTGTTGTCGTAGAGTTTCAGGTGGAAACAAGAAGAAATAATCGCGAGTTAATAACTCATCAAAAAATGAAGGCTCCCAAACTAAAATGTATAAGTTGGGTTTGATTCGAATCTCACCATTTTCACCTTCTTGAGGTGCTTCTTCTGAAGCCGTGATCGTTCGTGCGATAAATCGAAAACGGTCACTTTTAAAACCCTCAGGCATGTTATCACTAAGCCAGCGACCGGTTAATTCATGTAATTGAAAGTCGGTAAATTCAATGCGATCAATACTTTCACGTATAGCATCACGAGCAGGCCCACTGTCTTTCTTACCTCGAAGCGCTAAAATATCCGTAATATACACAGGTGTTTTATTGCCCATAGCGCGTGATTGTAATTCATAATCCGGTAAATGATGATCATGATATTGAACGGTTAAAGTAAATAATGCGAACAAAGTCATTAAATCATCGACGGTCATGATTGATTTTGCTGAACGGGTTTCAATGATCGCCTTCGTGCCGCTGATAGCGACCATAGAACGTTGATAACTTTTCTTGGTTCGAGGGGGCGCTAAAGCTTGATCAATAATACCAGCCCAACTGGTCGGTGATACTACAATTTGATCGGCATCATCAGGCATTGAAGGTGGTGTACTTAAACCATATTCATTCAGTAAACGATGATTAATATGATTTTGAGTTAATGCGCGGGTACGTTTACTTTTATCATGAAGTTGGCTTTTTTCTGATTGTAAGCTGCCCATGCCTAATTGAGAAATTAACATGGCTGGGTTTACAAACGTATGCAGCATACTTTTTCCGGCTAAGCCGGTTTCAAATCGAATAGGTTGTTGAGTAAATAAACCCACATTTACAGCTGCACGTAAACGTTGTTGGATTGCTGCTCGAGTGATTTGTCCTTCAGTTGCAATGACGAGTTCTGTTGTTGAAACCATGCCATCTTGTGATGAAAGTCCACGTAAAGATATTAAATTTAATAATTCAATAATACTTTTGGTTACCCCTTTAAAATGTTGGTATTGAGGTAACCAATCTAATAAGTTTTGAGGAATTAAAAAAAGATGTCCGTCTTTGTGTGACCGAGGTTTTGAAATAAGCATTTTTTCTTGGCTTTTTAGTTTACTCATCTCAACCCTTTCCATTCATCATTAACCGTATATGTGCCATTTTTCCGAAAGGGTAATGGAATTTGATCCATAAATAAAGATTTTTTTATTTTTTGTTTTCTAATCTGATCTTTATGATTAAATCTGATCTTATGATTATATGATTATATGATCAGGTGAATTTTTTCTTTTTAATTAATTGAATTTAAAGAGTTAAATATTTACTCGCAACGGAAGCATGATCAAGGAAAGCCTGAAACGATGATCAAGGAAAGCCTGAAACGATGATCATGAGATCATCGAAAGCATGATCATGGAATGCTTGGAAGCATGATCAGAAAAACACTGGAAGCATGATCAAGGTGGAATAACAGTTTATCCACAGACTTATTAAGGGGTCTTTTTTTTGATTGTTTTTTTACCTCGGAAGCATGATCAAGGAAATGTATTTTGTTTATTTGACTCTTAGGAAACATGATCAAGGCAGTGTCGTTGCTTCTATTTTTATTTTCTTTTTAAAAGGAAAATACTGATTGGAAGCATGATCAAGGTAAGTTTATTAGATATTTATTCGACTTTTTGTTTTTTTAAGTAAATAAATTAAATTGAAAGACCAAGTTACGTAAATTAAGCTCTTTTTATTATGCTTCCGAGTGACTTTTCCTTGATCATGCTTCCTGTTATTTCGAAAAAAGACAATAACTGAGATCAAATGAGTTTTATAGGAAGCATGATCAAGGAAATGATGTTCTATTTGATTTTATTCATGGTACTTTGTGAAAAAAAGAGCATTTTTTGATGATTTAACAAAATAAACATGAAATCTGAAGGATTAATCGAATCTATTTTACAATATCCGTAAATTATTTTTTTTTATTACGTTTCCGAGTGTATTGGCTTCCTCGTTAATTTACATTGTAAAAAGGTGACGTTGTCACACTTTTTATTTTTGGTTAATTTCTTATATTTCCCTTTGTTATTTTCATTGCAAATCTCTTATTTCTTAGATCCTTTTTAGAGAATAATTTGCTTTATCATGAGATATAACTCACAGCTTTTTGTTCAGCTTTTTTTTGTATTTGTTTTGATTTGCTGTACACTAAGGGACATTTTGTTTGTTGCCGAAATTACAGTATGAATCGAACTCAAACTATTGAAAACTTATTAAATATTGCAGAACAAACTAAACAAGTTCAAGCAGACCGAATTGAAATTGTTTTAGAAGAGCGCCGAGATGATTTATTTCCTCCTATGTCAAAAGCGCTCATGGAAACACGTTCAGGATTAACACGGCGTAAATTGGATGAAGCGATTTCACGTATGGAATCAACGGGTCATCAATTTACTAAAAATAACGCAAACCATTATTCGATTACATTGAATGAAGCACATCAATTAATGGCTGCGGCGAAAAAACCTCCTTTTCATCAACGTGAAGGTGCTGGGCGTCAGCCATGGATTGTGAATGTTCAAAATCAAAAAGGGGGGACAGGAAAGTCAATGACAGCGGTGCATCTTGCTGCTTGTTTAGCGTTAGATTTGGATAAGCGTTATCGCATTTGCTTAATTGACTTGGATCCTCAAGGTTCTTTGCGTTTATTTTTAAATCCGATGATCAGTATTGGTGATCAAGATACGATTTATTCAGCTGTTGATGTGATGTTAGGTAATGTCCCTGAGGGACAAGATATGAATAAAGCATTCTTGATGGAAAATGTGGTATTACCAACACAATATCCCAATTTAAAAACGATTGCTGCATTTCCTGAAGATGCCATGTTTAATGCGGATGCATGGCAAGATTTAGCCATGAATCAAGATTTAGATATTGTGAAATTGCTGAAAAATAAAGTGATTGATTTAATTGAAGATGAGTTTGATATCATTATGATTGATACGGGCCCTCATATTGATCCTTTAGTATGGAATGCTATGTATGCATCGAATGCTCTGTTGATTCCTTGTGCAGCAAAACGATTAGATTGGTCATCAACAGTTAACTTTTTCCAACATTTGCCAACCGTATATCAGATGTTTCCTGAAGATTGGCATGGCTTGCAATTCATTCGTTTGATGCCAACAATGTTTGAAGACGATAATAAGAAACAAGTCTCCGTATTAACTGAAATGAACTATTTATTGCGTGAACAAGTGATGATGGCAACGGTTCCGAGAAGTCGTGCTTTTGAAACTTGCGCTGATACTTATTGTACGGTCTTTGATTTAACAGCGTCCGAATTTGAAGGCGGAAAGAAAACCTTATCAACGGCTCAAGATGCGATTCAACGAGTTGGTTTGGAGTTAGAGCGGGTGATGCACAGTCATTGGGCCAATTTGAATGAGGAATCATTAGCGCATGGCAATTAAAACTCAAGATTTGAATGCGCGTTTGTTTGGCAAAGCAGATAAACGCAGAGCATCAAATGCTCAGGAAGCACAACAAGCGGTAAAAGAAAAAGCTTCTGTTATTGAGCTTTCTGTTGCAGGAGAAGAAACGGTTGCCTTTGAATTAGTTAAAATTGCGGCTGATGATATTAAAGATAAAACATTGGTTTTCTCTGAAAATGCTCGTGAACAAGCGTTTCTAACGGAACATGCTTTGTCTGATATCCTCAGTACATTACGCGATCGAGGTCAACAATATCCAGCAGTAGGCCGTTTATTAGAAAATGGTCAAATTGAAGTTTTAGATGGCAGTCGTCGTCGAATGGCGTGTTTATTAGCCCATCAAGATTTTTTGATTTATGTTGCGAATAACATTCAAAGTACTCAAGCTAAGTTTTTATCTGATGTTGCGAATGCGCACAAACCTTTGTCTCTTTTTGAACGTGGTAAAGAGATGCAAAACTTATTGGTTGCAGGAAAAGTAGCTGATCAAAA
Organism: uncultured Photobacterium sp.; assembly: GCA_947039525.1. Classification (GTDB taxonomy): domain Bacteria; phylum Pseudomonadota; class Gammaproteobacteria; order Enterobacterales; family Vibrionaceae; genus Photobacterium. Next base: position 6,164 of record CAMQZF010000157.1, read on the forward strand.
AGAGTTAGCCTCTTATTGTCAATGCAGTGAAGCGCTCGTGAGTGGTGCATTAAAAGCGGCGGCACTTCCGATGCCTTTATTAATGGCCTACCCAAGTGTTAGTGAGCTTGGTCGTCCAACCATTGTTAAGTTACATCGTTTGTTTTTTGGTTTAGATAAAGCGCAGCAAGAAGAATTTATTAAGCGCATTTCTTTTGATAATACACCGTTGTGGCAGCAAATTGAGGTGCAAGGATTAGCGAGAATTACACGAGAAGTGACGATTCAATTAGAAGTTATTGCAGCGTCATTTTTACCTAAGCCAAGTGAGTCTGAGACGAAACGTCAAGAGTTAGTGAAAGGACACGCGTCTGTGGTTCGTGATACAGATCGTATGCAAATTAAATTAAATGCGTTATCTGATAAGCAAATGGATCATATTCTCGATTATTTAAAAGAATATTTGTCTTAACATAACTAGGCTGCCTGATGGGCAGCTTTTTTTTATCTCGATATTGCG
>CAMQZF010000158.1 GCA_947039525.1 uncultured Photobacterium sp.
CGAAAGGGTTTGATGAGGTGATTCGATGCTATTTTTTCCAAATGAGTGACGGACAACGTCGTTTTTTATTGCGTGATTATGAACAACATTATGGACATACCGCTGCTTATTTTTTAAAAAACGCTTATCCTTTATGGAAACTAGGCATAGAACCCATGCCGCTTAATATTAGCCAGCAGTTGTTTGACTTAATTCCCTCTCATATGCCTCATGATGAAAAATTCACGTTAATTGAAGCCTTGTGGCAGCACTATTGCCCAGTGACAGTGCGCTATTATTTGATCGGTTGTGAAGCGGATTTATTGTCTGTGATGGATGTTATTCGAAATGATTTGCATCAGGATGTTGAGCAGTACTTTATTGACGCCCAATTGATTGGGCAGTTTTCATGGCTATCAAATCAAGATGTCGCGATTCAACAGCAATTATTCAATCACATTCGCAACCAAGAGAAATGCATTTTGGAAAAAGAATTGGCTCAGTGTATTCCCATACTTCAAACTTGTGCGTATCAAGTTCGCCATCATTCTGTGAAAAACATGCAGTACCGAATGTTGATTGGAAAAAATGCGTTTTATTTAAAGATGACTCAAGCAAATCAAATAATAAAAGTAACTGAATCTCAATTTCAATACTATTCGCATCATGCCCGATCCCTTAATGATTACTTTAAAATCATTGTTCTAGGATTTATATTAACACTCAGTATTTTCAGTGCTTTTATTTATTTTAGTCATTACTGAATACCAGTAATGATGGCTTTTTGTCGGAGGTTCATTTTCGTTGAATTGCCGTTATGCAATCAATTATACTTGGGTTATCTCTCAATCGAGAGACTGTTATTATGGTGTATTAACTCACATCCCTGCCATTTTCTATCACACAAAAAGTGAATTTGATTATTCACAGAGCGAATCCTTGGCGTAGAACTATGTCTTTATTCATTGTTCGCTATCTTTTTTACTGATGTCAGGATAAAAAACAGAAAGAATATCATCTGGTGCACTTTCAAAAACAGACGTTAACCAAGGGATAGAAGAAGGGGCCAATGAATTTTCTTTTGCATAACATTGGCTGATGCCAACACATTGCGTATTTTGAGCGTCGTAGTGTACCCAATATGCAGTTTGACTTTCTTTATCTTGATATTGAAGGTAACTCAGGGGGTATTTTTCCACTAGGCCATGAAATAAATTCGATGAGAATGTTTCTATGTCACCTCGATAGGCAATACGGTAAAGAAAGCCTTCCTTAATGGTTTGTCGTGACCAGATATAATCATCTGAAAGTGTCAGTGGTTGACGAGATATCAATAGGGTTTCGTTATTTGGATGCCAACGATGGACGTTAACTTTTGTTTGTTTAAAAGCCGGTTGACCTGAAATAGGATCAAGACGCGCTTTAATGATTTCATTTACCCTAGCACGATTGGCGTAATCGCCACTCCAATGAATTGGAATGAATAAATCATGTACCTTCATAGAAAGAGATAACGCCACTTTCATAAGGATATCCCCTAAGTCATTTGAAATAGACAGCCAATCCCCATCTTTGATGTTTCTTTTTTCTGCCGTCGTTGTGTTCATCCAAACTCGTGGTTCAAGATAGTCTTTCATTAACGTTTGGCTTAATCCTGTTCGCGTCATTGTGTGCCATTGTGTGGCTAATCGTCCTGTATTTAAAACAAACGAATCGGAAGTGGATATCGGTGATTCAGAAGAAAAAGAGGTGACTAGATTTGCTTTATGATTAGCAGTCTCAAAGACACCATCACCAAAACAACGTTGAGAAACCGTTTCTTCTTGATATGAGAGTATCGGCCATTGTTGTGGCAATAATTCATCGTATTCTTGTTGGGTCAGTGAACTGACCCCCCCTAAATATAAGGTTCTTTTCTGACCTAATTCATTCTGTAGAGTCGTGAGCTTCGCGTATTCTTGGAAAATATCAGCTTCATTTTCATAATGAAAGGCATCTGAGAACCCCATGGCTTTTGCCACTTCACAAAGAATCCACCAATCGGGTTTAGCATCGCCTAATGTGGGTAAAATACGTCGTTGGCGAGATATACGTCGTTCCGAATTCGTTACTGTGCCTGACTTTTCCCCCCAGCCTTGTGCGGGTAAACAGACGCTAGCACAATGTGTGGTCACGGTATCTGTCATACAATCAGACACTATAACTAAAGGACATTGTTCTAAAGCCTGTTGGACTCGTTTGCTTTCTGGCAAGCTGACAGCAGGATTGGTCGCAATGATCCATACAGCTTTAATATCACCACTTTCAATGGCATTAAAGAGATCCACCGCTTTTCTCCCTGACCGCTCGGAAATGGCTTTTGAACCCCAAAATTGAGCCACTGTGTCGCGATCCTCTGGGCTGTCTAATGAAAAATGAGCGGCTAATGCATTAGCCAGTCCACCCACTTCTCGACCACCCATTGCATTTGGCTGTCCAGTCAAAGATAAAGGCCCCATCCCCGGTTGGCCTATTTTTCCGGTTAATAAATGGCAATTGATGATGCTATTCACTTTATCTGTGCCGCTGATAGATTGATTTATGCCCTGAGAGTACAAGGTGACGACTTTGTTGGTTTGTGCAAATGCAGAATAAAAAGCGATTAATTCAATAATATCCAGCCCCGTTTCTTCACAAATGCTGGCAAAGTTTGGAGCTGCTATTTGGGTTAAATCAAAAGGAGTGACCGAGTTAAGTAAATATTCGGTATTGTGATGATGCCCAGAAACCAAATACGCGAATAACCCTTGGAAAAGGCTTAGATCACTACCCGCTTGCAATGCTAGGTGTTGATCGGCCGCATCACTGGTTTCTGTCGATTTTGGATCAATAACAATCAATTGATGTCTTGGATTGTTTTTTTTTGCTGCGCAAATGCGTTGAAATAAAACAGGATGGCACCACGCGGTATTTGAACCCACAATAATAGTGAGATCAGCATGTTCTAAATCTTCATAACAGCCAGGAACAATGTCTGCACCAAAAGCGCGTTTTTGTCCTGCTACGGTCGATGCCATGCATAGACGTGAATTGGTGTCGATATTATTGCTACCAATAAAGCCTTTCATGAATTTATTGGCGATATAATAATCTTCAATCAAGAGTTGTCCTGAGACATAAAAGGCAACGCTGTCTTTACCGTATTCTTCTATTGTGCTTTGTAAGCCTTGAGCTACATAATCGATTGCCTCTTGCCACTCCGCTTGTTCACCATCAATTGTCGGATGGGTTAAGCGTCCTTGTGTTCCAATGGTTTCTTTGAGGTTTAACCCTTTAACACAGATGCGGCCATAATTAGCGGGGTGAGATTCGTCGCCCTTAATCTCCAATTCTCCCGTTGCTGTCATTCTTGTTTTTAGGCCGCAACCGACACCGCAATAGGCACAAGTGGTTTTTATCCAATGCTCATCCGTTTGACTTTTTGGTTCGTCCATTTTTATCACCTCTGCTGATTTAGTGTGTCGATGCCCATAAACTGACGATCAAACAGGTTCCTAGCATAAGGGTGAGCCCTTGCCATACTCGTAATGTTTTGGTTGATAATTCGTGTTGATGTTTCCAACCTTGAAAAATTGGAACACGTTGAAGATCGTTCATAAAATCAGAAATACTGGTATAACGCAGAGCTGCGTTTGGATGGCAGCCTTTGCGCAATACACTGTCAATCCAAGGAGGGATGTCTGAGCGATGCTCTCGAATGGATTGGTAATCCCATCGATTAGAGGCGAGTGCATCGTCTTTATAAGGTTTGCTGCCTGAGAGCATTTCATAAGTGATTAATGCCAATGAAAAGACATCACTTTGTGGGGTGATAATCACTTGATACCAAGATTCTGGTGCACTGTATTCCATTGCGCCTGCTGGGGTTGTGTGCATCTCTTTATCTTGTTCGGATAAACTGTCGATGTAAGTCGAGCCAAAATCAATTAATACGGCCGTATTATTTGGTTGGATCATGATGTTTTCAGGTTTTAAATCTCCGTGCACCATGCCTAAACGATGCAAACTTGTCGCGCCTTTTTCCATTGAAGCTAAAAGTACAATGACCAGCTCGATACTGGGCATGGGGTGGTTGCGAATCCAAGAAGATAAGGTATCGCCTTCAATTTTATCACCCACCCAATACAAAAAAGCAGACGTGGTGTTTTGGGCATCGATATGAAGTAAATGCGGATTCGAAAGTTGTTGCCCAATCCAGCGTTCTCGTAAAAAACGTTGAATGGATAAAGGATCATCTTGCAGATCATTCGATAAGGCTTTTAATACCCGTTTTTTCTGTGTTCGAGTGTCTTCCACTTCATACACCAAACTGCGAGGGCTGCTGTGTAGTAATTGGGTGATGCGGTAATCATCAAGGCGGTGGTTCATGGATAACGCCGGAGGAATGACCCAAGGTCGGTCTTGAGATAAGCATTCACTGAGTCCCATATGAGGCAGTTGACTTAAATGGACAAACAAACAAGTAACGTTGTCGGTTGCACCATAAGCCAATGCTTGAGTGACCCAATATTTTGCAAATACAATCCAATCTTCTTGAGATTGCGTATCTTTTCTTTGATCTTCTAGTGCGGCTAGAAAGTATTTTTTAAATTCAATGGATTGCGTTAAAAAATCATGGAATCCATCAGTGCTGAGCATTAACACATCATCAACCATGAGTGTAAAACTGCGGTAATCCACTTCTAAATTGGGTAAGAGTCCTAATGATCGTGTTAATTCATTCGAATAACCAATGCAATGATCATTGGTTAATTGCTCTAATTGCTGGTGGCGGAATAAATATAACCGACTGTCGCCAATATGGAAAAGATGAGCGGTATTAGACACTAATACCACGGCACTAAAGGTCGAGATAAAGCCATGATGAGGCAGGTAACTGTGTTGAGAGTGGTGAAATAACCAAGCGTTTAAAGAGCTTAATACTTTACTGACTGATTTTTTAACAGACCAACCCATAGGGGTACAATAATAATCATCAATAAATTGAGTAACGGCGGTATGGCTGGCTTGCTGTGAGTTTTCACTTCCACTTGCGCCATCCGCAATACAAGCAACAATGCCTTTGGTATGCAGACTATCAGGTTGATGAGGAATACAGACAGCAAACGCATCTTGGTTTTGTTCTTTCTTCCCCGACTCGGAATGCCCGCCGACGATCACAGTTAACGACTCCATCCGTTTTATCCTATGTCGATTAAAGTAACGCTGCCATCATCATTGATTTCAGCCATTTGTCCTGAAGGTTCATCCATAAAGAATAGGACTAACATGCCAATAAGTGCACTCGATGCAATGACATAAAAAAAGGTACTGTATTCAACGAAAGATAAGACGGTTAAGTAAAACACGGCTCCAGCGTTGCCATAAGCCCCAGTCATGCCCGCGATTTGCCCAGTCATTCGACGTTTAATTAAGGGGACAGTAGCAAAAACAGCGCCCTCTCCTGATTGCACAAAAAAAGAACACAACATAACCATGATCACTGCAATCCATAATGTGCTGTTGCTGGTAATGGTGGCCATCAAGCCATATCCGACAGCCAATCCTAATGTCAGTATGATCAAGGTGCGTTTTCGCCCCCATTTATCGGATAACCAACCACCACCGGGTCGAGACATCAAATTCATAAAGGCGTATAAGGAAGCAACCATGCCTGCCATTACAGGATCCAGTGAGAAAGTGTCTGAAAAGAACAAAGGCAACATAGAAACCACGGCCAATTCTGATCCAAAAGTGGCAAAATATAAAACGTTTAAGATGGCAACTTGTTTAAAACGGTATTGATGGATTTTAGGGGTGGATTTATGAAATATTTGTCGATTGGTTTGCCATGTTTGCCAAATTTCTAAACCGTACAACACACCTAAGCTGAGGTATAAGCTGTGCGTGACCGTCTCCGAGAACATCGCAAAATTGAGAGGGGACAGTTTCCACACTAATACGGCAAGAATGGCATACATAGGGAGCTTCATAATAAGTAAAAACACAAAGTCTATTTTTGAAGTAACTTCCATCCCGCCTAGATTTTTGGCTTTAAAATAGGTGGCTCCTTTTGGTGTATCTCGCACCATGAGATAAAATAGGCATCCAAACCCCGCGCATAACAACCCTGTTATTAACACGGAATAACGCCACCCATCATCGCCACCAAATAACAAACTCAATGTGGGTAAAGAAAATGCGGCTGCTGCTGAGCCAAAATTGCCCCATCCGCCATAAATGCCTTCAGCAATGCCCAGTTCATGGTGAGGGAACCATTCCGAGACCAATCGAATCCCAATAACAAACCCTGCACCAATAAAGCCAATGAAAAAACGGGCGATAGCCGCTTGTTCAAAGGTATTCACAAAGGCAAATGCAATACAGGGAAGTGAGCAGATCAATAATAAACCGCTGTACACAATCCTAGGACCAAATCGATCCGTCAGCATACCAATGATGACCCGAGCGGGAATGGTCAATGCCACGTTTAAAATCAATAATATTTTGATTTCTTCTGTTGTTAGTTGCAGTGATTTTTGAATAGCAAACAGCAAAGGAACAAAATTAAACAGATCGGAAGAGCGTCGTGTAGGGAAAGAGTGTAGGCTATAGTGT
>CAMQZF010000159.1 GCA_947039525.1 uncultured Photobacterium sp.
GAATACTTATGCCCTCCCAAGGTGCTTCTGATATTGTTAATCCACATACTAACCCTCACTAAAGGGAATTTAATGAATCAGTATCCAGTTATTGTTGGCAATGAAGTGCACACCGTGCAATTGACAGATGGTGAATTACAACACCTGCTCAGGAAGTACGGTGTTTATGGCGAATATGACGCAGGATTGCCAACGAATAAGCAACTTATTCGTGCAAAAGCGGTTGCGAAAAAAAACAAAATCCCACTGCCTGAATCATGCAAGCTAAACCGCTATGCGTGTGGCGGTTTTATCATCGAGAACGAAACCCGCCACTAAGCACTAAGCCAAACCCGTACAACTTCTTTGTGCGGGTTTACTAAACCTCACTCCAATTTGAGAAATAATACATGGAATTGTTAATTTCTGTGGGCGAGTCACACCTAAAAAATACCCCGAATAATATTCACCGCGTAAATTACGGCGCCATTGTTAGCCGCGCTAATGTACCGCACGATTTATCTTCGTTCCCATTTAATACGCTTGCTGATAAACGGTCAGTAAAAGAACAATGTTGGTGGTGTATTCCGTCTGATTGCCCAACAAAACAAAAATCAGCGATGATTTCGCATGGTGGCTATTCATTGCTGATTGCTGACTTGGATTATAGTGACTACGCCCAGCAAGCAATCATTGACGCGCTAATGCTCGTTGGGATTGAGGCTTATTTAATTTATGACACGGTTTCGTCAACGGCAGAGTGCCGCCGTTCGCGGGTGGTTATTCCATTAGCCGAGTCTGTGGTTTATGAAAACTGGATCCGATTACAGCGAGCATTGACCTTTATGTTTAAGGCTGACGATGCAATGGATAATGCTAACCAGATTAGTTATCTACCTACGCTATCGGCAGCGAATAAAGACTGTTATCACGTATCTACTGGTAATGGGGCGTTACTCGACCCGTTTAATTCAGCGTTCGCGCACCAGGCAACTGAATTAGCTCAATCACATGCTGATGATGCTGAAAGTCATAAATTACCACAACCAGACCCGGTTAAGATTAAACCTAACCCAACCAACGGGCATATCGATCCCATTACTGAATTCAACCAAGTAAATGATTGGTCGGATTTACTGCGGCATTGTGGGTTCAAAAAAGGATATGGCAACCGTTGGATCGCCCCAAACAGTAGTTCAGGCGTAGCTGGCGTAACCATATCAACAAAGTACCGATCCGAGGGCGGGTACGTTTCAAGCCATTCCAGCGATCCATTAGCTGATGGCAAACTTCACGACAAGTTTGACGTCTGGTGCGCTTATGGCCGCCCCGGTGTGCCTATGGGCAAGGTCTTACGTGAATTTGCAGAGAGTCATTACCTTTCTAGCGGCTTGACGCTACAGAAACATAACCAAAAAGCCTACGTAGGTACTCTCTAATGATGTATGCCGAAAAAGAAGCAGTAAAGCTGATTGGGCAACTACTGGTTAGTGCGAATACCTATACCTACGAGATCTGCACGGGTAATGAGAAAACACTGGTTCAGGTAATCAATGCCACTGACAACAATATTTTAAAACTCAATGAGCAAATTAAAATAGCAAAAAAATTACCTCGTAAATCAAGGTCTAAAAACCCGGAGGTCTTTAAAGAGCAAAACAAAGCGCGAGAAATCGCAGAACGAAAGTTGTCGAAGTTAAAACAAGATTTAGATTCAGCCAAGGAGCGTTGTAACACATTCAAAACTCAACTTAGAAGCGCTCAGGCGCTATCCAATCAAAAAATGGTTTCTCCGTTTTTGGATGGTTCCCCTGTCGATCCTGTTTGCGTGTTATTAAGTAATTATCGCTGCATGACGTCAGGTAAATATTTTGCGGATAGTGACGAATCTAAGTGGTTAATAACACCATCAATCGTTGCAGACGATCTTATGCGGGCAATAGATTATCAGCCGTTTGGTGATTCAGAGAACAAGAAATGCTGGCGGGATGCCGTTAATAACTTTAAGGCAGCAATGGCCCCACTGGGAGATCTTCGCCCATTAGTTGAACTCGCCATTGCTTATTTATCAGCAGACTCTCGTGTGCGTCAATTCCCGCACAACTTATCCATTGATCAGGTTTTTGATGGTTTTCCTGATAGTGCTGAAAAAGCTAAAAGCAGCATCAAAGAACGTATGCAGTTAAAGGCTTCAAAGGCGAGGAGCTATACACAGTTAAGTGCTGGCTATGAGCCGATAAGCCACGTTGATACCGTGCTAGAATCCGCTAAGTCATCCATTCAACATTCACAGGGATCCAATTTATTTCTCTCAGCCCCGATGGGCGGCGTATTTAATGCAGAAGTTAATGGCACAATTTACAATTCAGGATCTAAAACGGATGGCGTCTTACTGCCAGCCGTTCTCGCGGCTCTTGAAGCTGGTTTGTATGTGACTATCGTTCTTCACCGAGTAACGCTAACACACGACATGTATAACCGAACCAAGCAATACCTCAATCCGATCAATCAAAAATTCGCTAAGTCGGTTTGGCACTACAAAGAACGAACCTTTATTGGACTCGCTCGCGTATTGGTGGTTTGCGTCAACTCGCTAAACCGTCCAGAAGTGCGTGAATTTTTAACCAAGTCTGGTGTGGTTATCTTTGACGAATTTACTCAGGTTATTGATAATTTATCAATGCTGGATAATAGCGAAAAAGGCAATACCGCGGAGGTTCGAGAGGGGCAAAAACAAGCCTTAACGATTTTCGACCTGATTTGCTTACCATTCAGCCACCCAACAACGACAACCATTGTTATTGATGCCGACTTAGATGATAAGACCGTTCAAATCATCACTGGATGTACGGGGGCGCCTAATAAAGCGCAGATCTTCAATATCACCCACCCAGAACGGCAGCTACCCTCTGCTCAACGTTCTAAACAAGCAATATTCCACCGAGACATTAAAGCAAAAGGACAAATGCTTCAGCATATAGCTGGCTTAGTTGAAAAGCGAAAATCAGCAAAAGAAAGCGGTGTTGATAAGGCACGGTTCTTCATTGCCACGGACAATAAAAACTTAACGGTTTCAATCTCTGATTTCTTAGTCTCTATGGAGCTAACGGTTTGCTTAATTAATGCCGATACAATCAAGGCCGAGAGCGAGCCATTAGGCGGATATAAACTGGTTAGCGGAGAAATATCGGCAGCTCAATTTGATGTTGTTGTGTATTCGCCAACAATCACCTCTGGCTGTAGCTGGACAAACTCAACGTATCAGCAAGGCGTCCTTATTGCTTGTGACACAATTAAGTCGGGCGATATGAAGCAAATGGGGTTCCGCTTCCGTCACACCAAGCAGATTGATGTATTTGCAGCACCATACCTATTGTTGGATTCAATAGGGTCAGATCTTGCCACAAGCATTCCAACTGATTTGGTTACAGAAGCACAATATGGTGATGGCTATGTCACGATGAAACGACACCGCAACGAACTCGGTACATACACCACTAAAAATCAACGTTCATGTTTGTATCATCAATTTGATGCCGAGGGATGGGGGTGCTCAACTATCGATCATTCCGCTTTACCTAAAAGCGATAACGAGCATGGCATTCTCCAACTTGATGTTAGCGCACGTATCAATGCTATCGCAGATAGTCTTATTCTTACTGGCGAAGCGGTACAGGGTTTGATCGATAAGCGTCACCAAATCACACTGTCAGAAGCCTACATGATTACCCGACATCATACAGCAGTGAATATTGCAGTTAGCTATTCACACGAGGCTATTGCCGCATGTTTATCGGTCAAAATAGAACGTACGATCTCGGCTCTGCGCCATCAAATGTTATCCCCAATACCAACAGAGATCCGTCAGCTTGCGGATTTTGTAATGACCTCGTTACATAATGAAAATTGGTTTGCAGAATTAAGCCAGGGCAACGGGATCACAATAGATACCGGACAAATATTTCAGCTGTTACTCAAAATGTTCGACAACCCGGCGGCCCTTAATGGCTTATATGCGTTAGGCTTCTTTGAATCTTATCGCTGGCTGTACCCCAAAGGCACGTTCTATGTCGTTGACGTAGCGAAGGTAAAGTATGACCGACATAACCTATTAAACAACGTCACAGCACGGCTAGAGGCGACACACAGGGCTTATAGCTTGGGCGATGGAAGTGTTTTTGTGGTGAATACAAAACCAGAACGGATCTCGGTGCAAATAATTCGAAAAATACTGGCTCAATGTGGTGTTAGCTCAGAAGTCTCCCGAGACGAATTATCTATTGATGGCTGCATTAGCTGCTTGATAGCTATCGCCAAACGACAAAAAGTCATGACCCTTATTGATGCTGCTATTTCAGATGGTTTAGTCATTGGCATCACGCTGAAATGTTGGCCGAGTCCTGATCATGGCTTTGAGCTGTTGATGGGGAGTAATTCAGAAATAACAATTACAGGAACGCCCGAGGCTTTAAAGCAACTAGTCACAGAAGAAGCATTAACCAAGTCTGTTGGGCTGGTTGCTATTTTGGATGAAAAGTTGGGGCATCAAAACACTATTCCCCATTTATATATGGGGAATAGTGAACCACTGCCTCAAGCCGACACCGAAAACACCGATAAAAAAGATGAAAAACAATCATTTACACTGGAACTCGCCAACGAAAACACCGTAACACCAATGCACTTTTTGGCGGTATTAAGGCTTCTTATGCCGTTACTGTTGTCATGTCCACGCATTGTTGACTCAATGCTAGAGCACCTTGAGTTGGACGTAAAAACGTTCTCCATCAACCTACAAAACCTACAAAACCTACAAAACCTACAACACAGACTCGGTTAACATTATTAAAAACAAACCAGAACAATAGGCATTAACTATCAATTATCGTGTATAATTAGGGAAAACCAATCAATCACCTTGAACGTTTCCCTGCCCAGCCGTCAGGCGTAGGGGCAAAGGGAAACCTGAAAGGTGTAGCAAGGAGATAAAAACATGGACGTTAAAGAAAAAATCATTGGTGGACTTCAACCAGCTCAAGTATGGCGCGATAGTTTTATTGATGATGCTCGCCATGCCGTATTGTCTGGTTGTACATCAAACAAAAAGCTCGGATGCTATTTCGGTGTAACGCACACCACAATGCTGAAATGGCGGAAAAAGTACCCACCATTCGATGTGGCTATTCGTCATGCTAACCGGGCGCTGCTCAACCTCGTTACCAACCAGATGTTAATTTCGGCAACCGAACACAAGATCACCGAAGAAAAAGTGCTAAGTGATGGCTCTATTGTTCAGTACCAAAAAACATTACCTGGTAACGTTCGCGCACAAGAAACATTGGCGCGTGTTCTTGGCGAAGCCATCATGGACGATGGGGATAATTCTTGGGATCCAAAAGCAAAAATTCAGGTATCAGGCTCAGAAGAAAACCCACTCGCATTTATTATGGGCGAAGTATCAAAAGAGGCCGAGAGCGCAGGGCCGCTCCCAAGCCAACAACCAAACTTCCGCTACGATGATTAACGAACAACAATAAGGCCGACTTATGAGCGGCCTTTGTTCTGCTTTGCAACCTTAGCCACCAAACCTCGACTACAGCCGATAGTCTCAATGATCTCACGCCAGCTAAGGCCGTTATCAAGCAATTTAGCAACACGCTCTTGCTTGGCCGTATCTTCTGCTCTTCCACGATAAAGACCATTACTCTTGGCTCGATGGATCCCTTCGGCCTGTCTCCTACGTCGATCTTCATAGTCTTTACGGGCAACAGCTGCCAACATATCGAGTAGCATTCCATTTACTGCATTCAATATTGAGCGGGTGAAGTCATCCGATGCTTGTGGCTTTAGTAACGTCCAACTCGTAGGTAAATCAAGGCTAACGATCCCAATGCCTTTCTCTTGAATGATGCCCTTTAACTTCTGCCAGTCGTTATCGGTCAGACGGCTCAGGCGATCTATTTGCTCAAGTAAAATCACATCACCACGTTCAGCTGTGTCGAGTAGCTGGAATAGCTGGGGACGTTGTAACGTTGCCCCGGATTCATTCTCAATAAATGCTTTAGATAGCTTGATGCCTTGTTCACTGGCAAAGCGTTCTATAGAACCAATGGCCCGGTTCGCATCTTGTTCGTTTGTACTTGCCCGTAGGTAGGGGTAGATCCGCATAGTATCTCCAACAGTAATGGTCTATTTGAAGCAGTCCATTAATTATGGTCTATTTTAGACGGTCTATTAATATGTTTTGGTGAATAATCGGCAGGTCTATTTGAAGCACACTGATAATGAACTTACGGTAAAAATACCAGCTTGTATTACTTCCATCTTTAAAAATGGAAGTAATACAAAGAATAAATGGCAAAAGAAATTAATACCAACATAAAAGGCTGCCTTATTCACAACCTTTTACATTTTACACTTATTTAACATTTGTTTTTGCAGCATCGGGGAAATAATCATGCCAACAGAAAAATAATAAATATAAGGTATTGATTATTATAGGCTCTAAATTTATTGGCATTCATATTGCTTTATTTATAAATTTTATCCGTGTTTTAAACGCTTGTTTGAATGAAAACTTGCCTTTTATAATT
>CAMQZF010000160.1 GCA_947039525.1 uncultured Photobacterium sp.
ACAGGATCGAATAAAATCCTCATGATTGCATGATTGCATGATTGCTTGATTGCTTGATTGCTTGATTGCTTGATTGCTTGATTGCTTGATAGGTTGGCGATAAATAATCGTGGATATTCATCGCCAACAAAGAAAAATCACCCAACGGTAATCTTATTTTTAATTAGCTTTTCTTTGCCATCAGATATTTAATAATGTGTGCGAAATCTTGAACATTATTCGCCGATCCGATGTTGACGAGATATTTTCCTTGCACAATAAAGGCAGGAACCGCATCCAATTTTGCTTCAGAAACGATGGTTTGTGAGCGTTCCATGAGAGTTATCACTTGCTTCTGTTGTGTTTCACTCAGTTGCTCTGGACTTAACATGCCATTATCGTGATAAATAGCATTCAGTTTTGCTTCACGTTGTTCGGGTGTCAGTGTTTTTGGTGTGTCTTGAATGAATGAGAATAACGCTTCCATTACTTTAAACGTTGGATGATCATCACTTTGGATCGCAGCTGTGTAGTAGAACATGGCTGCTGCTTGTGCACTTTGGTTGAAGGTTACATGCACTTGCTCAATATTACTGCCAATCAGTTTTTTAATTTCAGGTACGATGGTTTCCATCTTACGGCAATGACTGCACGCCAATGAAAACACTTCCAATACTGGTGGTGCATCTTTAATCGGTGTTGCCAAAACAGTGTATTGATTACCAGCTTTTGGCGTCGCGTTGTCATTACAACCAGCAAGAGTTAAAACACTGACCAGAAGTAATAACGCGGTTTTTAATAAAGGTTTCATTGGTCACTCACAAAAAAGAATCGAAGGATCATGATAAAGCGGGAATATCCGTTATCAAAGTGCTTTTAAGTTTAATACTGAAAACTTTGGCTTTTTCTTAAAAATCAACTGATACGAAACAAAAAGAGCTTAAAAAGTTAACAGATTTAAATATGAGAAAGGCTTGGTTATTGAGTGAGATTTCGGTAGGATTTGCGACTTTTCTCAAGAATAGACCAAGATAGATAGGGGCAAAACAATGCATATTGGGTTTGATTACGGAACCGCCAACTGTTCGGTTGCCAACATGGATAACGGACAACCGAATCTGATTCCACTTGAAAATGGGCGTCCGTATTTGCCTTCAACCTTGTGTGCGCCTACACGAGAGTCTGTGACTGAGTATTTGTACCGTTTTATGGGTGTTGCACCAACGGACATCTTAGGTGAACAAATGTTACGTCAAGCGATCAATGCAAATCGTGATGAAGACATTGAGTTAGCCAAAGGCGATTTACGTTTTGGTCAAGCAGCATTGGATTGGTATTTGGGGGATCCCGAGGATGTGTATTACATCAAATCGCCAAAATCCTTTTTAGGGGCGAGTGGCTTGCGTGATGGCCAAGTGCGATTTTTTGAAGATTTAGTCTGTGCCATGATGGCAAACATTAAACAAACGGCAGAGATTGAACTGAATCAAGACATTACGGCTGCGATGATTGGTCGCCCAATTAACTTTCAGGGCATTGGTGGTGATAAAGCGAACCAGCAAGCCGAAAGTATCTTACGGAATGCGGCTTCTCGTGCCGGATTCAAACAGGTTGAATTTCAGTTTGAACCCGTTGCTGCTGGATTAGAATTTGAAAGTACTCTAAATAAAAACACCTTGGTGCTGGTGGTTGATATTGGTGGTGGTACGACGGATTGTTCATTGTTAGAAATGGGGCCTGACTGGATTAATAAAACGGATCGTACAGCGAGTTTATTAGCACACAGTGGTGAGCGTGTTGGTGGTAATGATCTTGATATTCATTTAGCCTTCCGAAAAGTGATGCCGCTGTTAGGCTTTGGCTCTCAAACAACCAAGGGCATTGATTTACCGTTAAGTCAGTTTTGGAATCCCATTGCCATTAATAACGTCGCGGCTCAAACCGATTTTTACAGTACAGCGAACCGAGCGGCATTGAATCAACTGAAAATGGATGCGGCCGAAGCTGACAAAGTCGCTCATCTTCTGAAAGTATACCGTGATACGTTGGGGCATCATCTTGTGCGTCAAGCCGAAGAGGGCAAGATGGCGTTGTCTGAACAGCCACAACATCGCGCGATGTTAGACATTCTAGAGCAAGGCTTATTTGTTGACATGACTCAAATGGATTTAGAGCAAGCCATTGAAGCACCAATGAAGAAAATTGAGCAATTGGTTCAAGAAGTGATGGCACAGAGTGGTCGATTACCTGATGTCATTTACATGACTGGTGGTTCAGCTCGTTCTCCATTATTAAAAGCCAGTGTGGAGCGTGCGTTACCCAATGTGCCGATTGTCAGTGGTAGCTACTTTGGCTCTGTAACATCAGGCTTAGCCCGTTGGGCGGACCGTGTTTTTAAATAACAATGTAAATAAAGCCATCATTGATCTTCAATAATTTTAAAAGAGAAAGAAAAGGAAGCTCTTAGAGCTTCCTTTTTCATTGTTCTATGCGTCTTAAAAGAATTAAGCCAAATGGTTTGTTGTTACCAACTTTGATTGACGAATATTATCGAAAAATACACGACTTTCACTGACAATCACTTCACGCAATACGATCAGTCCAATCAAGTTTGGAATGGCCATTAACCCGTTTACAATATCGGCAATCAGCCAAATGATATCCAACTTTAAAAAAGCACCGATGGCAATGAGCACTAAGAAAATAAGCTTATAAGGGAGAATGGCTTTCACCCCAAATAAGTAGTTTACACAGCGTTCGCCATAATAGTTCCAACCCAAAATGGTCGTAAAAGCAAAGAACATCAAGCCAATCGATACCAGCATAGGACCCCAATGATCGGAGCCCAATCCGATAGCAAAGGCATGGCTTGTCATCGCGGCTCCCGCTAATTCGCCACTCCATGTACCACTCACGACTAAGGTTAGCCCTGTCATGGTACAGATAATGATAGTATCGAAGAAGGTTCCCGTCATGGACATCAAGCCTTGATGAGCGCAAGATTCGGTTTTGGCTGCGGCTGCTGCAATGGGCGCACTGCCTAAACCAGCCTCGTTAGAGAAAACACCGCGCGCCACTCCAGATTGAATTGCTAGCATCACCCCAGCCCCTAAGAAACCGCCGGTTGCCGCATGGCCATTGAAAGCGGATTTGACTATTAGGGCGACCGCAGCAGGCAAAGCTTGATATTCGCTGATCAAAACAAATAAACAGGCACCAATGTAAAAAGCCGCCATGGCTGGAACAACTTTACTGGCGACTTTTGAAATTGATTGAATGCCACCTAATGTAACTGTCGCCACAAGAATTGTTATCACCACTGCGGTATACAGTTTAGGGACAGCAAAGGTTAAATGCACCGCTTCAACAATGGCGTTTACTTGTGGGAAAGTACCAATGCCAAAGCACGCAACCCCAATAGCAAAAAACGCAAAAATTTTTGCCAGCATTTTACTGCCAACGCCGTTTTCAAGGTAGTACATTGGACCACCCAGCATTTGCCCATTGGCGTCAGTTTGTCGGTATTTTACTGCCAATAAACATTCGGCGTATTTGGTCGCCATGCCAAACAGCGCAGCTAACCACATCCAGAATAGTGCACCGGGACCGCCGAGTTTAATGGCAGTCGCAACCCCGACGATATTACCCGTGCCAATAGTGGCAGAAAGTGCAGTACATAAAGCGGCAAAGCCAGAAACATCGCCTTCTTGAGGAGTGCTAGATTGGTGTTTTTTTCCTCGGAAAACAAAACTTAATGCTAACGGTAAAGCGCGAATTTGAATGAAGCGCAAGCGATAGGTGAGGTAAATTCCTGTACCGACCAATAAGATCAGTAACGGCGGCCCCCAGATAAAATGATCGACAGATAACAAAAATTGGTGAAGCGAAGTGGTGTGTGAATTCATGATTCCCCCTTTAAAAATCAAAGGAAGAGATAGAGCGCAACAGGAATGGGTAAAACCATGGATATAAAAAAACTGTTGAACTTATCTCCTCTGTCCTTTTGCCTGAGAGTTTCACCATAATGATCATGGTTTGCTCCTTCGGCGCTCGATTTAACGAGTCTCTCCAGAGGCTCCTCCAACAACAGTCCATGCCTAAAAGGCGCCTGAAAGATTGGAATAGTAAACTCAACGTTATTACTACTCTTACTTCTTCGGCGGGCAAAAGCCGCTCTCCTGCTGTTTTCAACGGAACGTAAAAATATAGCGCGGAGAGAGTAGATTATTTTTTATTCTCTGTCTGTATAAAAATAATAAACTGGATATTTTTGAAGTATGATTGAATGAATAAGCAACAAGCAAACGTTTGCTTTCTTGTTGCTTTTTATTATTGAATGAGATTATTTTTGAACAGTTCCTGAAGACGATAACAATCCTGCACGCATTGCATCCAATAATTGTCCTTGGTAATCACCGGTAATGTCCCACGAGAACATCCCACCTAAATGTTGAGATTGAGCGAATTCACCTTTGATTTTTAGTGTATTTGGATCATCAAAAGTGATGTATTCTTGTTTTTTCTTGTTATATAACACTGCTCCAATGGCTTTATCGTCGTAATAAGTCGTAAATCCCAAACGAGGATTGGACTGTAAATGACGAACGATGTCGGAATACACAAAATAGCCGGGTTCATCAAGTGATGATCCTTTGCCTATCCCGCCAATACTGTTCAAGTTTTCCATATTTGTGGGTGAAAACCCTTCAACACCTTGCCATCCACGACCATAAAATGGGACGCCCATGACAATTTTTTGAGGAGGGACACCTTGTTCTATTAATGATTGAATTTGAGTTGAAATTGAAACTTGATTGGGCGTCTTTGATGTTGGGTATAAATTGGCATGATGGCCTACGTTAGGGTCCCATAAACCCAGAAAATCGTAACTCATAACATAAAGATGGTCCAAATAGGGAATGCTTTCAGTCCAATTGATCGCGTGTAATTTATCTGGGCTAGCATTGATGGCACTGGACAGTTCATATGGACGTTGTTGTGTTTTTTGGAGTTGAATTAATGCGGAACGAAGCTCTTTCATCAAATCAGTATAACCTTGTTTTTCTGCAGCAAGATTATTTGCTCCTTTACCGGATAATCCTCCGCCCCCAGGATATTCCCAATCAATTTGAATGCCGCCAAAGAAAGGATAAGTGCGCAATAATTCCATGGCACTCTCGACAAAGTTTTTTCGATACTCAGGGTTTACAACCACCGTATGAAACGGTTCCGATAATGTCCAACCACCAAAACTGGGTAATATAGTTAAATGTGGGTGCTGTTGGAATAGATCATGCAACTGGGCAAAATTGCCTTTGTAAGGATAATTACCCATAGCTTGGCCATCTAAGAGGGCATTGAGTGCGGCGTAGTTATCAAAAACGATGGCTGTGCCTATTGGTTTATTCTTACATTGGGTTTTTAATAACTTACGGACATTAATAGGTGAGCTTTCTATTGGGCCACAGACCCCTAAAAATGCATAAATTAAATGAGTGAGTTTTTCTGCGGGTAAGCGTGAAGGAAAATAGGGATCACGTTGGTTATAAATTTTCCAGTCAGGGTAGTAACTGGCGATAATGGGATCGGTCGTGTCTGAGGCTAAGGCTGGTAATGTGAATATACTAAGTAGTGTAATACCATATACGGCGTTTAACCAAATTGATGGACGCAAATGAAGAAACCTCGACATAAAATGGTAAAAAATAAAATCGTATTTTAGCGAGCTTTGTTTTTTGTGAATAAATTGTTGATTGAAATAGTGAAGAACTTCACAAGAAAGAGCTTCGTTTGTCATATTTTTGGTACTAAGCTAATCATTGCTAACAAGGCAATGAAAGGGTAGCAAAAAAAAGAATATCTTTTTTTCAATTCATATTGCTTGATTTCGTACTGGATTTTTCATTAAAGCTAGTCATAAATTAATTATACGATGCCATTATTTTGTGATCACATAGGAGATAAATCAGACAAAGGAGCGTTGTGATGATCTGTAATGGCAAAGCCAATCATCCATATCGTATATGTTTACGAGGAGGAAGCGATTGTGATTTGGGTTACCAGTTGTTCCCAGTGTGGCTTATCAAAGGCAAAGAGCAATTTGTTGCAGTCTCATCGTGTATTAGATGTTTCTCCCTATGAAGTGCTGTCAATGATGACAGGTAAGGAATTGATTTTTTTAGAAGTCAAAAATGCGGAATCGGATGGTTTTCAATTACTCAGAACCATCAAGCAGCGCTTTCCTGACGTTAAGGTTGTGGTGGTTTATCATGAATTGGATTCAGAATTAGCATTAACCGTATTGAGAGCGGGTGGTGATGACTTGATCAGTGTAACTGCCACAACCAAAGATCTTGATGAAAGTTTTATGAGGTTAAATGGTCATCAAATTACCCATTCAACAACCAGTATTGTGTTAGAGCATCGAGAGTCTTCTATATTGCCAGCCTTAAAGTTGATCGATGAAAATTTGAGTGCACCGTTACGGGAGGATGATTTAGCTCAAGCTTGTCAGTATTCACCAACTTATTTTTCTCGGCTATTTCATAACATCATGGGGCAAACTTTAAAGCAATACATTATCC
>CAMQZF010000161.1 GCA_947039525.1 uncultured Photobacterium sp.
AAACCACAATTGCTGTTAGCTGTTAGCTGTTAGCTGTTAGCTGTTAGCTGTTAGCAATAAATTGTGATCTTAAATGCGCAATATCATCTCGAACTTTTGCTGCTTGTTCAAACTCTAAATTCTGCGCATGGTCCAGCATTTGTTTTTCCAAACTTTGAATTTCTTTTTCCAGTTCTTGAGGTGAAATAATGGCGTACTGAGCTTGCTGTTCAGCAACTCGATGCAATTGAGCGGCTCGATTTGATTTATTTCCTGAACGACGCCCACCAACATCCAGAGCATCACCCACTGCTTTATTCAATGCTTGGGGCACAATGCCATTAATTTGATTATGCTCTTTTTGTTTATATCGACGACGTTGTGTTTCTAACATCGCCCGCTCCATCGAGCCCGTGATTCGATCTGCATACAGAATCGCTTTTCCACTCAGGTGACGAGCTGCACGTCCCATCGTTTGGATAAGTGAACGCTCAGAACGTAAAAAACCCTCTTTATCCGCATCCAAAATCGCGACTAAAGAGACTTCAGGGATATCAAGTCCTTCTCGTAATAAATTGATACCCACTAAAACATCAAAAAGTCCTAAACGTAAATCTCGAATGATTTCCATTCGCTCAACCGTATCAATATCCGAGTGTAAATAACGAACACGAACACCGTGTTCAGACAAATACTCCGTTAAATCTTCAGACATCTTTTTAGTGAGAGTAGTCACCAGAACACGCTCATTCAGACTTTCTCGCAAATGAATTTCAGATAATAAATCATCGACTTGCGTCGTCACTGGACGCACTTCAATTTCAGGATCCAATAATCCTGTCGGGCGCACCAACTGCTCAGCAATGTCTGAACCACTATTCTCTAATTCATAATTTCCAGGGGTTGCTGAGACATAAATCGTTTGCGGTGCTAAAGCTTCAAATTCATCAAATTTCATTGGACGATTATCCAATGCCGACGGTAACCGAAAACCATACTCCACTAAATTTTCTTTACGAGAACGATCACCTTTATACATAGCACCAATTTGAGAGACAGTGACATGCGATTCATCGATCATTAACAAACCATCGGCAGGAAGATAATCAAACAAAGTTGGTGGCGGCTCGCCTTCTGCACGCCCACTGAGATAACGAGAGTAATTTTCAATACCAGAACAAAAGCCCAATTCATTCATCATTTCAATATCGAATTGAGTACGTTGAGCGATGCGCTGCTCTTCCAATAATTTATGACTCTCAATAAACTGAGCACGCCGATCAACCAATTCTAGCTTAATCTCTTCGATGGCTTCTAAAATACGCTCACGAGGTGTCACATAGTGTGTCTTGGGATAAATAGTGCAACGGGGCAAATCTTTTTCTAAAAGGCGTCCAGTTAAAGGATCAAAATAATGAATCGCGTCCACTTCTTGATCAAACAATTCAATACGAATGGCCTCTTTTTCAGACTCTGCGGGAAAAATATCAATCACTTCCCCCCGTACTCGAAACGTACCTCGCTCAAATGCCTGATCATTACGAGTGTATTGCAATTCAGCTAAGCGACGTACAATCGTTCGTTGATCAATTTCATCGCCACGTCGTAAATGCAGCATCATTTTTAAATATTGTTCAGGATCCCCTAAACCATAAATAGCAGAGACAGAAGCAATAATAATAACGTCTTTTCGTTCCATTAATGCTTTTGTTGCTGACAAGCGCATTTGCTCAATATGCGCATTCACTGAAGAGTCTTTTTCAATGAAAGTATCCGTCGTCGGCACATACGCCTCGGGCTGATAATAATCATAATAGGAAACAAAGTATTCAACGGCATTGTTTGGAAAAAAGGCTTTCATTTCACCATACAATTGTGCGGCTAACGTTTTATTTGGGGCTAAAATCAGGGTTGGGCGTTGCGACTGAGCAATGACGTTAGCCATCGTAAATGTTTTACCCGATCCAGTCACACCGAGTAAAGTTTGATGAGCTAAACCCGAATCTAACCCATCCAATAATTTATTAATCGCAGTGGGTTGATCCCCAGAGGGTGAATACGATGACACCAAAGAAAAAGATTTACTCATTATGCATACCAACATGAAAAGGATTGTTTAAATAATCGCCAATGTGATGTTTCTTTAAAAAAACAAAATAAAACAATAGATAAGAAATTGAACAACAAGAACAAATAAGCACAAAAATCATTCCATTGAATCATATTTTCAACAGAAACAATCCACAGCTTTTACCTATGTTCAATATTAATTGTGATGCATGATTCAAATCAATTAGTCAAGAGAGTTTTAATAAAAAATTATTCTTCAATTACAGAGGATATATAGCAACTTCTTTAAAATTAATTACTTAATGGAAAAATTAACTTTTATTTTGAAGAAAAATCAATCAATTGTTTGATTCTTTAAGCAGTATTAAATTTTAATCAACATAGTTATCCACAGAATCAGTGGATAACTATAAAAAACCCTTGCTATTATTCAATAAAAAAAAAGCAAGTTTTTTTTCAAATTGAATAAAACAAAACTAATACCGATCATTCAATAAAAACTGGATATTATCCCGCTCTAAAAATTGACGTCGCTCTACACCATAACGAAATAATGATAGTTTTGCGTCATTATGAGAGAAATAGCTCAACTTTCCATCAAGATAATGCAATCCCGTTCCTTCAGGTAACCCCACTACATATTCTTCGTGATTCATTAACAAAAACTCTTCAATACGCTCATCACGAGTTTCACCTTGATGCCCTTCTAATTTAGCTTCTATGTAATGAGGATTAATTTGAAATGGCACTAAATTCAGTGAAGACAATACAACTGAAGTCACAATTGGCATATCGTTAGTCGTACGAATAGTAGGGCAAGCCACATTCGTTCCAGCACTCCAGCCAATATAAGGAACATGACGCTTTAATACGGCATGACGAATAACGTTCACGAGACCTAAATCATGCAAAGCCTTATTTAGAACCCACGTATTACCACCGCTGACAATAATGCCTTCAGCTCCCTCAATCGCCTTTACTTTATTTTCTTCATTATGTAACCCGACAACCTCAACATCCACGCCCAATTCATCAAAACTGCTCTGTACCAATTTAACCCGCTCATCATAATCAGAACGAATCACGGCATAGGGAATCAAAATCCAACGTCTTGCCTTAGTTCTCTGTACCTGAGAAAGGATTTTATCTTTTGCAAATCCCATCAATTGAATGTCATTGGCAGCTTTACCATTACTTAATAATAAAATATCCACAATGCGTTACTCTATTTGAAAGAATATAAGCAACATACTTCGCCACATTGATAAACAACAGATCAATCGGACAAAAGGTCCTTTTTTATCAAAATAAGTGCCTTTCTTTCCTTATGACTATTTTCTAAGTTGTTAATAGAAAGAAAAAGTTAAGAAAATAGAATGAAATTGTCAGCAGATTTGTTCAATCTAGATTGAACAAATTAACCACATTCACAATACCCTTACCGATAGAGAGTTGTTATAGCGCTCACAAAGATGAATAATACCAAGTCCCTCAATTATGGTAATGAAACCGGTATGACTGAGTATTTACTCCTGCTTGTTGGCACCGTTTTGGTCAACAATTTTGTATTAGTGAAGTTTTTAGGTTTATGCCCATTTATGGGTGTATCTAAAAAACTGGAAACAGCCATTGGCATGGGCTTAGCGACCACTTTCGTCCTAACTTTAGCGTCGGTCTGTGCCTATTTGGTTGAAACGTATTTGCTTGAACCGCTGGGATTAGAGTATTTACGTACCCTTTCTTTCATTCTCGTCATTGCGGTTGTTGTGCAATTTACTGAAATGGTTGTACATAAAACTAGTCCAACCTTATACCGTTTATTAGGGATATTTCTACCGCTTATCACCACAAACTGTGCGGTTTTAGGCGTTGCTCTTTTAAACGTGAATGAAAAGCATAATTTCATTGATTCTGTTATTTATGGATTTGGTGCCGCAGTCGGTTTTTCGTTAGTTTTAGTGCTTTTTGCCTCCATGCGTGAGCGTATTCAAGCCGCAGATGTACCAGAACCTTTTAAAGGTGCCTCTATTGCGATGATCACAGCAGGTTTAATGTCGCTTGCTTTCATGGGCTTTACCGGTTTGGTGAAAATGTAATGAGCGGAATGATCATAGCCATTGTCGTTTTAGCCTTACTGGCATCCATATTTGGGTTAATTCTCGGCTTTGCTTCAGTACGATTTAAAGTCAAAGGCGATCCACTTGTTGATAACATTGACCAGATTTTGCCACAAACTCAATGTGGGCAATGTGGCTATCCGGGTTGTCGTCCTTATGCCGAAGCCATTGCCAAAGGCGACGTTATCACCAAATGCCCGCCAGGCGGCCAAGCCGGTGTGGAAAAGCTGGCGGCATTATTGGGTGTTGAAGTCCCCGTCTTAGATGAACCATTAGAAGACACCGTAAAAAAAGTCGCCTTTATTCATGAGGACATGTGCATCGGCTGTACCAAGTGCATTCAAGCTTGCCCAGTTGACGCCATTGTTGGCGGAACAAAATCCATCCATACCGTCATTAAAGACGAATGTACTGGGTGTAATTTGTGTGTTTCCCCTTGTCCAACCGATTGTATTGAGCTTATTCCGGTAAAAGTTACCCCAGAAACATGGGATTGGAATCTCAATACCATCCCGGTGCTTAATATTACCGATGATCAAACCACTAAGTCGGAGTCGTAATTCCCATGCTGTCTATTATTGAAAAAATTAAACAAGGTCAATTGTGGGATTTTCACGGCGGTATTCATCCAGCAGAAAATAAAAAAATATCAACCAAAGCAGCCATTTCAACCACCAGTTTACCATCAGAATTTGTTTTACCACTAAAACAACACATTGGAGCAAAAGGAGATCTTTTAGTCGAGGTCGGACAAAACGTTCTTAAAGGACAGCCACTCACACAAGGTGACATTGCCATGTGTGTGCCAATTCATGCTCCAACATCGGGTACGATAACAGCCATTGAGCCTCGAACTTTAGCTCATCCATCCGGCTTAACCGACACTTGCATTATTTTAACGCCCGATGAACAAGATCAATGGATAGACTTACAACCTATCCACGATTACCAAACTCAAGACTCTAATGCCTTAATTGAGAAAATACGTCTCAGTGGTATTGCAGGATTGGGAGGCGCTGGCTTTCCAACCAGCCGTAAATTACAAAGTGGTTTGGGCCACATCGACATTCTGATCATTAATGCAGCAGAATGTGAGCCTTACATCACCGCCGATGATCGATTAATGCAAGATCGCGCTCAAGAAATTCTTGAAGGCTGCAATATTCTTGCGCACATACTCAAACCCAAGTTAACCATCATCGGTATTGAAGATAATAAACCCGATGCTATTGCTGCACTACAAAATGCCAGTACTGACTGTGACAATTTAATTATTCGTGTAATTCCCACCAAATACCCATCCGGTGGCTCAAAGCAGCTAATAAAAGTATTAACTGGACGCGAAGTGCCAGCTCACGGCCACTCAAACAGCGTGGGGGTAATAGTGCAAAATGTGGGGACCGCTTTTGCTGTTCAACGTGCGATTTGTCATGGTGAGCCATTAATCGAGCGCGTTGTCACCTTAACAGGCAATAACCTCGAACGCCCCGGAAATGTATGGGCGCGATTAGGCACTCCCGTTAGCCATTTACTCAAAGAATTTGGATATCAAGCCAAACGCCGTCATGCTCGTGTCATCATGGGGGGATCATTAATGGGTTTTACCCTTCCCCATGCTGAAGTGCCCATTACTAAAATCACCAACTGCATTCTTTTACCAGATAAAAAAGAATTGCCGCTCCATCGTTATGAAATGGCATGTATTCGTTGCAGTAATTGTGCCGAAGTATGCCCAGTATCCTTATTGCCACAGCAGTTATATTGGTATGCCAAAGACAATAACGATGAAAAATGTGAAGAATACCATCTCTCTGACTGCATAGAATGTGGCGCTTGTGCGTATGTCTGCCCAAGTGAGATCCCTTTAGTTCAATACTATCGTCAAGCAAAAGCAAATATTCATCTACGTCAGCAAGAAGAGCAAAAAGCCGAGCGAGCCCGTCAACGATTTGAAGCTAAAAAAGAACGTGCCGAACGAGAAAAACTGGCTCGAGAAAATCGCTTCAAACAGGCAGCCGAAACTCGCCGGACTGAAATGAAACAATCTGGTGGTGAAGATGCCATCGCAGCAGCGATCGCACGAGTCAAAGCTAAAGAGAATAACAGCGCCCCAGAACAAAAATCAGCGGTTGCTGCTGCTATTGCCCGCGCAAAAGCCAAACAAAACGCGGCAGCTGAGTCTGGCAGTGAACTGCCTGATAACTCTGAAATGGTGAAGTTACGAGAAGAGCGTAAACGTCAAGCTCGAGAGAGAAAAGAACAAAAAACAGCTCAAGAACAAAATAATACAATAGTGATAGAAGGTGAGAAAAAAGATACCGTCGCCGCTGCGATTGCGCGCGCCAAAGCCAAAAAAGCTCAGCAAGCCCAATCGACTCAAACAGAATCGACGAGCG
>CAMQZF010000162.1 GCA_947039525.1 uncultured Photobacterium sp.
TGGAGTTCAGACGTGTGCTCTTCCGATCTTTTTTCGCAATAGAAAACGCTTTCGTAATTTGAGGCTGATCCACATCACTTAATGTCTGCCAACGCTGAGATTGAGCATTCCACAGCCATACTGTCTGCTCATCTAAACTTCGCGCGAGAATACTCACATGTCCTAAAAACAAAATATTCGCTTCACGTGTTTGATGATCTAAGAGCGTAATTAAACCTTGATACCAACCTAGTGACGTACCATCAGTCAATTCTTGTTGATAAGCCGTTAAAATTTCCCGGAATTTTTCGGCATTACTGATGTTCGCTTGATTCATCAACACATTCAATCGTTGTACATTTTCAGAGCGCGCCGTTTGATGGACTGGACCTCCCGTTTCAACTAATGTCTGTAACGTGGACAACATTTGATACATCAATGGAATCAATCCTTGCCGAGTGGTTTGAATACCCGCTAATTGCGCTTTTAAACTCGCTTTTTCTTGTTGTTGATTTTCCGTTAATTTGGCTAGATGATCTCGATAAACCGTGGTGTTTTGTATTTCCTCACGCAATTGTGCTATTTCCATTTTCATACTTTGAGTTCGATCTGAACTGGCTGTAACCACTTTCTGGCTATTTGCGGCATCCCGATTGATCGTTTGCTCTAATACGGTGGCTTGATGCAATACATCGGCATGCGCTAACCCAATGGAGCCTAAAGATAAAGTGAGCACACTAAGTTGAAAAAGACGATTCCACGATTTGGTCATACGATAAAGTGAGTTTTAAGAAAAGGTGACGTATTTTAATCGAAGTCATGAGTATCGAACATGAAAATGTGCAAAAAACACCAATCAAGATCAATTGCATTAAATTCAGCATGACATATCCATCAGAAAACAGACTTTTTTAAAAATGTTTCATCCATAAAAACAAAAGAGAACACTCAAAATAGTAATATATTCTCTATTTTTGAATCAAAAGGTATAATAAGGCTCATATTCCTCCAATTATAGCGAACAAATTATGTCGAATCCTTCCGAAGAGATCCAACAACAACTCAGAGATCTTAAATGCAAACCTGAAAAAATGCGCTTCGTGACGGTCGAGCCAATGACAGCGGAAGCACTCGAAGCCTGTACAACAACAGAAAATGAATGTTTTTTTAACAGTTATGTTAATGTGATTTATCTACGTGGTGACCGCTATGTATTGGGCTACCGTTGTACAGATCCTGTGATTGATCACGCGATTATCCGTAAGGGCGATCAATATTTCGACCCAACATTACAAGCACATGATCCTGACTTTAAGCCTTACCAATACGCCATTTTGACAGAACTTGGTGCATTCGACGTAATGAAATTCACTAAATCCAATAAAGACTTCCCACCTGATGTGGAGTTCTTACGCAAGCAAACCAAAAAATACAAAAATGTCTTTGAGTTTGAGTAAAGAAAACCGGTTATGATTGAAGATGGTGGCGATTCTACAAATAAAATCAGCCATCAGCTTCATCATTAAATTACGCCATTTCGGCGGATTTAAGATATTGGCAAACATCTATGTCATCAATTTGCGCATCGGGCAAAAATATCTTGGCGTATTCAAGATAAACCCCACTTTCAAGAAATAATAAAAACAGATCCATATCCAAGTGCTCGTCTAATGCCATTTTATGCATAATATCGATCGCGACACTGACCGATTTCGCTTTTTTATAAGGTCTATCTGACGCTGTCAGTGCCTCATAGATATCTGCAATCACTAAAATGCGCTCAGGAATGGACAGATCCTCTCCCCTCAAACGTCTCGGGTATCCTGTACCTTTTAATGTTTCATGGTGCGTAGACGCATAACGAGGAACTCGGCTTAATTCTGGTGGAAAGGGCAAACTCTCCAACATTTTTATACCACTGATCATGTGCTCATTAATTTTGAAGCGATCTTCTTCGGTTAATGTTCCTTTCGCAATGGATAAGTTATAAATTTCGCCTAAATTATACAGATGATTAGGCACATCGACTTTAATGCCATACTTTTCATCAAACGTCATTTCTCGAACACGGGCAATAATGTGTTCCGGTTTATCATTTAAAAGAAACTCGATAATCGGTAAACAGGCATCACCTTGGGGCTTTGCTAATTCTTCAAATGGAGATAGCCCTAATCGATCATCAAAATGACGCATCCATGTCTGTTGAGCAATCGTATTAATTCGCTCAACCGAAGCCTCACTTATGTATTCACTGCCTACGTTTGATCGAGCTATAAATGCAAAATCACACTGTAATGCTTGTTGAGAAGTTTGCCATTCTGACAACGCCTCAGCTTTCGTCATATCCTGTGTTATTAAATGATTCAAATACACAATTTCTGCATCACGCCATAGCACTTCAAAGCGCGTTCGGATTTCATGGATTCGATTATAATTTGCCTCCAATTTTGTCCCTTTATCGACGATGTGTTCAGGCGTTGTAATTTTTCCACAATCATGCAGCCAAGCCGCGATACGAAACTCTCGACGCTCTGCTTCATTAGCAAAACAAAAGTGTTTGAATTTTTCACTGTCAGATTTTTCAACGGCTTTCGCTAACAATAAGCCGATTTCAGGCACGCGATTACAATGACCCGCGGTATACGGTGATTTATCATCAATCGCCTGAGCAATTAAACGAATAAAGGCTTCCACAAACTCATCTTGTGACTCTTGATATTGTTTGATTTCTGCTGCCATCTCCATCATTGAATTCGACAGTTCGGCGATTTCCTTAATATGACAATCAATAAATTGCATGTGTTCAAAATCACGTGCTCGCACTTTTTGGGTTTCCTGCCTTAAAGCAATAATCGGTTTCACAATTGGTATGCCAAACACCCATGAAATGGGCAATAAAATCAGCATCACAATCACAGTAATACCAATCGAAACCCAAACACGATCATAAACTCCGGCGGTAATCACAGATTCTGGAATCACCACCGCTAAATACTCTTTACTATTAATATGATCACCCAACGGCGAAACATAAAAAAAGACAGTCTGACCGTCAATATGGCGTTCAACCATCGTATTCACGGAAGTCGAAGTCGATAATTCAAGTAATTCTCGATAAGGTACATATTTTCCAGCGAGTGCTTCTCGACTTAACCATTTATGATGTAAAGCCTGTTGCTGCTCTAAACTGATGTTATCCAGCGCAAGTTGAATAATTTCAAGCACTCTATAATCTTGCTCTTTCATCACCAAATGAAAGGGTATATAAGCACTATCAAGTCTATTAACCTCAAGTAAGTGCTGAACTTGGGACTGCTTGGTCAATCGTTTTAATACAGCGTAAGCGTCCACCATGACATCCACCTTGCCTTCAAGTAATAAACGCTTTGCCGCCGCTAAAGAATCGACCTCAACTAATCGTAAAGATGCGAGTGTTTCATATCCTTGTAATAAATGTGCTCGACCTTGTAATATCGCTACTCGCTTTCCCAATAAGTCAGCAGGCTCCATGATGACACTATCACCGATTTTCACGGCCGTACCCAACGTCTGGTTGAATATCGCTTTACTGGATAAGCTGTTGAATAAATCCATTCGAGAAACTGAATGAAGCACATCTAATTGATTATCCTGATACATCTGATTTAATTGCTGCCAACTGAACCCATTAACAAACTCAAATAATAAGCCCGTCATAGCACTGATCAATTTAAGCTGATCAACCACATACCCTTTAGGCTCACCAGCAAAGGTATAATCAAAAGGCCCCCAATCTTTTTGGTTAGAGACTCGCAGAGGACGTGTGGATTGAATTATCTGCTTTTGCTCATCAGATAACACGAATAATGGTGAGGACGGTAAAGCATCAACCATTTGCTCCTCTTGATTAGAGGCAATAACTTCACCGTTGCGACCAAAAATAAATGATTGAGTATCGTTATTTTGATCTAACCCTAGAGCCTCTGAAGTGATTTTAGAATTGACAGAAGATAAGACAATATCAATGCCCAGCACCATTTGTTTGGCTTTAATGGCGTAAGTCTGCCCTGTTATTTTAAGATGTTGAAATAAATAAGGCGCCGTTTTAAAGACTTCATGCCGATTAGAAGAGGTATACCAAGGACGTTGCGTAGGGAAATAATGACTGCGCTCAAGGTTACGACGAGTTAATGAAAAATCAGCCAAATAATACAAGGTTTCTCGCCAACGATTCTCTTTATCCCCTGAAATTTTAATAACAGCCCAACGATCGCTTTCAGAGGCATTCATTTTTTCTCTCACTAAAGTCGAGGATTCCAAATTAATAATCTGGTAAAAATCATCCTCTTCATTGCCAAAATAGATACTGTAAAAAAGCGGATTATCTTCTAAGACTTGTGAGAAAATATTACGTACTTCTAAATCATTAAATTCGCGATCGGTGGCGATAAACACATTCTTTAAAATCTGTACGCTGCTTGACGCATTAACATCAATAGACTGTACGTATTCACTCAACTCCGCACTCGCCATGCTCAATTTTGTTAATATATGCTCTTCTGACATCTGCCGACTGAAATAATATTGAATATAAATAGCGAAAAAAGAGGTAAAGACGGTTGCGATAATAAATAAACTGCCAACGGTAAACCGAATCGAATACTTTTTATTTTTAAATAACGAATACACCATAACAGTAAACCTTCCTTGGTCGATGTCTATTTAACTCATCAAATCAGGCTCAAGATGAATAAAAAACAAAAGATGTCTTGAATAAAGCGAATCAAATAGCATTATCGATAACAATTAGATACTAAACTATCATTTAATTCACATCACTCAACTCAGTTCATGTTCTCTGTGTAATATGTACAGATATCGACAAAAATAAAAATATCATTTATAAAAATTTAACCGAAATGGCTTAATATTGAAAATTTAAAAGAGAAAAGAGAAAAGAGAAAAGAGAAAAGAGAAAAGAGAAAAGAGAAAATAATTAATGTTTAACTCTATCAGAGCGATTGTAGGTAAAATAAATCGCACATTATTAATAGATTAAATATTTAATTAATTATTATTGTTGTTTACAATAAAACCATTACATTAATTAATATTTTTTATATTAATAATACGTTTAGTGAAAACTTAACCATGCCACAATATTTAACATATAAATTCATCTTATTCATGAAATCAATGAACTAGTTTAAAATCATGAAGTTAAAGTAACCCATTAAATTAATAGCTTAATCTTCTTTATATTTAAGTTATTTTAGGATTAAATGCCAAAAATTTCTCTATTGATGAAGGTATTTATGTCTATTCTTATCGCAATCGCATTAACAACAGGGATTTTATCTGCGCTTTGGGGTTGGGTTGCCGTCTCTCTGGGACTGTTAAGTTGGGCTGGGTTTCTGGGTTGTACAACCTATTTTGCCTCACCGACTCAGGGGTTAAAAGGGTTATTGTTAAGCATGATCACCAATCTAAGCGGTGTATTCTGGGCAATGATGATCATCAAAGGCAGTGCATTATTTCATACCGACATCATAGGCTATGTCATTTCAGGCATTGTCGCTTTTATGATGTGTGTTCAAGCCAAACAATTTTGGCTCAGCTTCATACCTGGCACCTTTATTGGTTCATGCGCGACATTTGCCAGTAATGCAGATTTAAAAATTTTAATTCCTTCATTATTGCTCGGTGCCATTTTTGGTTATTTAATGAAAGCCACTGGGGTTTGGTTATATCAGCAAGTCCCTCATAAATACCAAGACAAATCGTCATCATAACAACAAAAAATCGCCGTGTTTTGATAAAACACGGCGTTATTTCGATATTTGCTTTTAAATTTTGATAACTACTTCATCAATAAAAGAAATTTTATTATTTCTATGTATTTGATGTTGGTTGAGATAGTTTTTCTAATCCCCAAACCAATAGAATCGCGACACACATAGCAATAACAGCATAAAGCAATAAAGAGGCATGCCCAGTCACAGATTCAAACTGAAAAGGAGATAAATTCTGCTGAACTAGTGGCACTTGCTCACCACTTGAATTCATACGCCATGACAACGTTTCTTTCCACGGCCAAATTTTACTCAGTGTACCGATCATTAATCCGGTTAAAAATGTGATGGTTAAATCTCGGTAATGCTTTAATACCCAAGATAAAAAATGAGAAAAGAGCAACAATCCAATGATACAACCGATCGCAAACACACCTAAAATTGAAAAGTTCACAGACTTAGCAGCGGCTAAAATCGGACCGTACATGCCTAATAGCAATAGAATGAAACTGCCAGATATTCCCGGCAAAATCATGGCACAAATGGCAATTGAGCCAGCCAGAAAAATATTAAAAGTCGTTGGCTCCATATCAATGGGATGAAACACCGTAATGCCATAAGCAAAAACAGCCCCAAAAATCACCATAACCACACGATGCCATTGCCAATGTTCGACTTGTTTTAACATGTGAAGAATCGAAATTAGAATCAAGCCAAAGAAAAAGGACCATAATGGAATGGGATGCG
>CAMQZF010000163.1 GCA_947039525.1 uncultured Photobacterium sp.
TCATCAACCAGATCCAAGAAGCAAATCCAGCCCACAATAAGGCTAACCAATAAGGCAACCACATAGCTGATGAGAATTGCCAAGCACCAATCCAAACAAAACTCATATCAATGACAATACCAACCACCGTCACAGTGAAAATAAATCGTAATGAAATCGTTTGATATGCCCATACCATTAGCAACAAAAGAAAAGACAACACAGCCGTTGTTTCTTTTCCTAAGACGCACAGCAACCAAAACCCATTAAATACCAGCGTGATCATACCGTGACGAAGTGTCATTGATTACTCAGAAACCGGAGTCGTACGATCAAAGACCAGTTGTACCGCACTGATATTTTTCGTTAAAAATCCAGCCTCACAATAACAAAAATAAAAACGCCACAAGCGCAGAAAATCATCGTCCAAGCCTTGTTGTCGATGATCGTCATAATGGGACTCAAAACGATGACGCCAATCCACTAAGGTTTTGGCATAATCGCTACCGATGTTCTTCAAATCTTGTAAAATAAAATCGGTGTGCGTAGTCATGTGCTGCAATAAACACGTTAATGATGGTAAGAAACCACCTGGGAAAACGTGCTTTTGAATAAAATCCAAACGATTTTTATACAAAGAAAAACGTTGATCAGCGATAGTAATGCATTGAATAGCAAGTCGCCCTTGTGGTTTGAGTCTTTGTTGGCAGACTTTGACAAAAGACGTTAAAAACGGCTCCCCGACCGCCTCTATCATCTCAATTGAGACCACTTTATCGAATTGGCCGCTTAAATCTCGATAATCCTTCATAAGCAATGTAATACGATCACTCAATCCAGCGGCTTCAATACGTTCTTTTGCCATTTGATGCTGCGCAGGAGATATCGTGGTAGTAGTGACTCGACAGCCATACTCTTGCGCCATAAATATTGCCATGGCTCCCCAACCAGTACCAATTTCAAGCACATGATCTTGAGACGATAATTGTAAACATGTACATAACCGCTTCATTTTCTGACGTTGTGCCTCTTCCAGAGTTATATCGTTTCCACGATACAATGCAGAAGAATACAGCCAGTCGTCATCTAAAAAAGTTTCGTAAAAGGTATTGCCAATATCATAATGTGCCATGATGTTTTTTTGTGCTTGCTCTCTTCGATTTCGTGTTTTAAAACGCACCCATTGATGTTTTAGTGTGGTTAACCATTGAGTTCGGCGTTCAATGTCATCCAATAGCGGCATTTGTTTTGCGAACACCGTTAATGCTTTCGTCAAATCCGGGGATGACCACTCGCCTAAAATGTACCCTTCCCCGGCACCAATACTGCCATCTCGTAATAATCGTCGATAGAAACCTGCATGGTACACACGACACTCACCTTGAATGGCTGCCGTTTTATCACCAAAAAAATGCGACGTTCCTAACTCATCAACCCAATGCAAACCCACACCTTGAATGCGTGATAAGCACTGGTATATGATTTTTTTCGAAACACTGACGGATACACCCAGGCTTTTCCCATCACTGCGATTTTTTTGAATCCACTCACTCATCATTTATTATCCTTATCCGTGGACTGAGGGTGTGCCCAAAATGGCACTTTTTTCCACCATAACTGCAAAGCTTGCCAATAAATCAAAAAGACAATTTTTAAAGTAATCATTGGAAAGCGCCAAGCATGATGAAACCAAGTTTGAAAAGTAAACGGTTTAAACGATAAACGAAACGAGGCTTCAAACACACGTGATTCTGTTTGCGTATCGTGATCTTCTATATTTTGTAAAGACACTGAACACCCCATATCTTGTCGTGTCAAACGCCATCGATAGGTTTGTGTCATTGGGTGAAACGGAGAAACATGAAAGGTTTTTGGATGATCAAAATAAGGCATCTGTATATCATTAGGAATAACGTAGCAATGACGTTCATTCCATGGGATATTACTTACTTCTGCTAACGTACAACACCAATCATTATGCCCATTTGACACGTAATACAAATTCAAGGGGCTGAAATACACACCGAAATACCGCAGTTGCCCCAACAAATACACTTTTACTTGGGCTAAATCCACCGAAGGATCAAGATGCTCACTGACTTGATGAATAACAGCGGCTTTTAATTGTTGGTGTGGCGGCAATTTTTGTGATGAGCTTTGTCGTTCATCATCACCTTCAGTCGCAATACGTAAATAATCGGCAGCCTGAAATCGTAGCGGATGAAACCAACGCTCACCAAACCCAAAACAGTGTTTGGATAAGATCGGCACTTCATCCAAATCCACCCACATCATTAATAATGGGTACCTAAAA
The DNA here is from genome assembly GCA_947039525.1 of uncultured Photobacterium sp. Classification (GTDB taxonomy): domain Bacteria; phylum Pseudomonadota; class Gammaproteobacteria; order Enterobacterales; family Vibrionaceae; genus Photobacterium. The sequence goes on from CAMQZF010000163.1 coordinate 2,294, forward strand.
GCATGATGTTTCGGCGTATAACGGCAATGATGTACTTCACCAACCGCAAAACGGCTATTCATTAACTCGCTCTCCGAAATTCCAACACCAAATTAATGCCGCGTACCACTTCTAACGCACTATTTACCCCATCTTCATGAAATCCATATCCCCAATAAGCACCACAAAACCATGTTCGATTCTTACCTTGAATGAGGGGTTTTTCTTGCTGGGCTTGCCAACTTTCTCGTGTGAAAATAGGATGTTCATAGGTAAATTGCTGCAATACCTTCGTGGCATCGATCGAACGACTGGGGTTTAAAGTGACACAAAATGTCACTGGGGCCGTTAAGCCTTGTAACCGATTCATGTTATAGGTGACAGTGGGTAATCCATTACTGTTTGCCTCTTTCGGTAAACGATAATTCCAAGATGCCCATGCCAACGAACGTTTGGGTAACCAGTCGGTATCCGTATGCAAAACCACCGTGTTCTTTTGATAAGGCAATGCAGACAAGACTTGCTGCTCTTCCGGTGTCGGATTATCCAGTAATGCTAAGGCTTGATCACTGTGGCAAGCAAAGATCACTTCATCAAATCGGTGGCTGGATTTTTCTGTTTTTATCCAAACACCCGATGATTGACGAATTACCGATGTAATTGAGGTATTTAAGGCTATTCGATGTTTTTCCCCTAAATTCGAGATCAGGGCTTCGACATATTGTTTCGATCCCCCTTTAACGACTCGCCACTGGGGACGGTTCACCAAATCCAATAAACCATGATGTTGAAAAAACTGCAAAAAGAACTGCAAAGGCATTGTTTTCATTTGGGCTATGGAGGATGACCAAATGGCTGCCCCCATTGGCAGCAAATAATGAGAGCAAAACCGTTCAGAAAAATCATGCTGATTTAAAAAATCGACTAAAACATCACGAGGATCAACCTCTGTCAATAATGCCTGTTTTGATAAGCGATTAAAGCGGATCACTTCCCAGAGTAATCGATAAAATGAGAGTGAAAACCAATGGCGCTTTTGCGCAAATAAAGTTCGGATCGTATGACCATTGTATTCAAATCCCGTTTTTTCATCATGGACACTGAAACTCATTTCAGAGTTCTGACTCTCAACCGATAATTCAGATAATAACTGTTCAAAATTGGGGTAAGTCCGATCATTAAACACAATAAATCCCGTATCAATGGCGTAGTTTTTTCCCTGCCAAGGTACCTCAACGGTTGCGGTATGCCCTCCGAGATAAGCATTCGCTTCAAAAATGGTCAACTCATGATGATCGCGTAAATAATGTGCCGCTGTTAATCCTGAAATTCCCGACCCAATAACCGCTATTTTCATAATGATTCCTTTTTTATTAAACGACTCATTACCCATCGCTGAGCCCCAATAGGCAGCCATCGTATTACCTGTAAAATCCCTCGTAATCGCCAAGGAAAAACAATCGCCGCTTGTTTGGCATCAATGCCTGATCGAATCCATTGAGAAGCTTGAATAACATCCACACAAGTCGGCATTGTAAAATCATTTTTATCGGTGAGACGAGTTCGTACAAAGCCCGGCTCGACGACGGACAACAACACACCTTTTTTATGGAGATCAACAGCTAAAGAATTGCAGAAATACGTCAATGCGGCTTTCGATGCGCCATAAGCTTCAGCCCGAGAAAAAGGCACGTAAGTGACCATGGAACTCAATACAACGCAGTGATCACCCGATTTCATTCGAGGTAAAATCACCGATAAGCCATACGCAACCCCAAAGAAATTAACATCAAATAAACGGTGTGTGAGCGATACATCAATTTCACCTTGATTAAAATATTCACAATCCCCTGTACTAAAAATACAAAGCTGTGGAATGGTTATCGCCGATAAAACTTGTTGTGTCTGTTCCCTATCCATTACATCAAAGATACAAATATCAATATTGGGTAAAGAACCTTGTAACTCCACTAAAGCTGCTTTTCTACGCCCACATGCAATAACCCGCCATCCAGCCAAGCTATAATCAATCACCAATTGCTGACCAATGCCTGATGTTGCACCTGTAATCAATACAGATTTCACTGAAGACTCTGTTATTTTCGTCACCTATTACCGCTCAATATGTTTATATCGATTCTTTTAGTTGTATATTCTTAAAAACTAAAAACCAAATAAAAAAGCAAGAAAAAGACATGTTGTACATATCAATGCTGAGTTTGTAGTGATAGATCAGATATTATTAAAAACGGTGTAATTAATTACATGAATACATTGAGATAAATCTCACCGTAAAAATAAATCCTTTATCTTCAGTTCAATAGCGTAGGTGGTTTGTTTTTAAATCATTAAGAAAAGAAAATAACTCAGAGATATTAGAATATAGAGCGAGAAAGAGACTAGTTATTAACCGTAAATAATTTTCTATTTGTTAGTCATGTAAAAAAAAGCCAACTGCTTCGTTGGCTTTTCTGTCCTTCTTATTATACCGCCTTATTCAGCTTGGATCTGAATATCGGTTAAAGGTGTGCAACAACATGCCAAGACTTTCCCAGCAAGACGATCTTCTACGGATAATGCGACCGATTCCTTTTGATTAACACGCCCAGATAATAAGCTGACTTTACACTGCCCACATAATCCAGCACGGCAGGCACTTTTAATCACAATGCCTTTTTTCTCTGCTTGCTGAAGCAATGTTTCTTGATTATTACCAATGAAATTTTGTTCGTTCACGGTAATTTCCAGTGATTCGACTTCCAAGTCGTTTTCCATCACCCCGACACCAAAACTTTCTTGATGGTAGGCTGACTCTGGAACCCCTAATGCAAGTAACGCCAATTTTGCATTTTTCATAAAACCATCTGGGCCACAAACAAAAACATGACGTTGAGCCAAATTATCAATATCCGCTAAATCAGCTTGAGTAATACGCCCTTCTGCCCCTTTCCACTCATCACTCGGTTGCGTCAATGCTATCTTCACAGTGAGGCTTTGGTGATCCTCTACGAGACGCGCTAAAATCTGTTGGCATGGAATGTCCAACTCAGTACAGCATTGGTGATAGAATACGACATCATTGACACGATCTTGTGCAATCATTTCTTTGATCATGGCAAGCATCGGAGTCACGCCACTGCCAGCCGACAATAATAACAATGGATCCTTCATCTCTTTTTCCAGATAAAAATCACCATCTGGAGATTGAGCACTCACGACATCTCCCACCATTAGCGAATCTAGCATCCAGTTTGAAACCACTCCATTATCCACTCGCTTAACAGAAACACCGTAGCGATGAACTAAAGATGGGTGTGATGATAATGTGTAGCTGCGTGTTACGATTTTTCCGTCAATCACAACACTTAATGGTAAATATTGCCCTGCTAAAAAGGTCGGTAAATCGATCGTGTTGTCCGACTCAAACCAGAATGTCTCAAAATCTTGCGCTATCGTTTCACGTTTCACACAACGTAAGTCTAATTTGTCCGTTTTCGATTCACTTACTGTCGTCACACTGTCATCGGGATATACGACTGGATCTTTGGTTTCCAGTATTTGAACTTTATCGTCTAAGGCAATTTTCCCTTCATTCATCGGAACTAAAAACTGCCCAAAAATAACATCACCCAAGCCATCGGCACGAAATTTCGCCAACACAGATAAAGGCTCGTCCGTTTTTGTCGCCCCCGTTTCTGGATCCAGTGTCGTTAAAATACAACGTCCACACGCTTTACGAACTTCAAATTCGACTTCACCAATTTTAATGCGTTTCCAGCCATCTTCAGCAAAAGGTTCGGTTCCCATAACCACTAAATTAGGGCGAAACTGATCCATCGTTTGAGGTTGAGTACAGCGATCATTCAATGCAACTAAAGAAGCCTCACTGATCAATAGCAATGGGTAATCATCCGCTAAGCTGACATTTTGATCCAATTCAGAATGCGTTCGAGTCGACTTTTCACCTGCGTACAACAATTGAACAGGCGTATCGAGTAAACCAGAAAACCATTCATTCGCCGCTATTGTGGTTGTACTACCAGAAAAAGCATCACTCCAAACAGCAGACTCAACTTGGTCTAACGAAAAGTCGCGGTAGCGCAATGTCAATGACGGTTGGCTTGGATGCTGAATCACGATGCCATCAGGCATTAAAGAAACACTGACTTG
>CAMQZF010000164.1 GCA_947039525.1 uncultured Photobacterium sp.
GCCAACTAAGATTGACGTTACTGGACTCACTTCAAAGACAGATACCATTCAGTTGCATGTGAATGATACTGATGATCCTTTGCATCCTTATCAAGCGGGTGAGATTAACTGGTTAAATAAAGATACCTCTGAAATTTTCTCGTCGGGTGATAAAAGCTCAGCGAGTGTGGAGCAAATTCAGCGTGTTGTGCTGACATTTGAAAATATGAATGGGACTGCTTTGTCTAAAGATGAAGCGGATACTTTAGTGGTACATGGCGGTATTAACAACGGTAATGGCAGCTGGACTGTACCGGAGAGTGAGTTAAGTAAGCTTTCGATTACGAGCAGTATTAAACAAGAGATTAAAGTAGATATTGCGGCGTTAGTGCAAGACTTAGGTGACAAACATCAAGATCCTAGTAACCAAGTCGTGCGTCATTTGGATAACTTCACACTGACATTTGAACAGGGAAATTCAACCTTAAAAGCAGCCAATATTACTGTTGATGATCGTATAGTTACTGGCACAGAATCTGGTGGTATAGGCAAAGATGGCGAGAGTATTACTTCTCCCACGATTGTTGATTTAGGTAAACAATTAGAAAGCAGTACGACCATTGCCTCATTAAATCATGCGAATGATGAGCTTAGTCTTGTGATTAATAATAAAGATTTGCCTGCTGGTGTTGCCATTCATGGTATGCATTATAACTATGAGACTCAGCAGTGGGTTGAAAAGGTTTCTGTAACGGATGGTCATCCAGATCTTTCTGGGATCACCATGACGTTACCGCGTGATTATGCTGGAACTTTCCACTTGCCTATTACGTATGTGAATACGGATTCGGTGAGTGGCGATACGCGCCAAGTGGAAGTAGACGTTCCAGTGAATATTAACCTAACACCAGATGCTCCTACCACTACAGGCATCATCGTTGAAACCGAAGGTTTAGGTAAATCAGATTACCCAGATTTGGGCAGTGGTAAATACCCAGAGCCAGTGACAGAAGATAATCCTGAGGTGATTCATAAAGGAATTGGTTATGAAAATGGCAAAATCATCCTTGATGTGGACGTGAAACCAACGGATCGTGGCAGTTTGGATACTGGCATTGAGAAAGTCAAAGAAGCGACGTTAACGGTTGATCCGAAAGATGGATACTTTGTAAATGCACAAGGGGACTCTGTTCAAACCATAACGGTCAATGGTGCTGATTTAGGTCATGTTGCTTTTTATCCGGCGACAAACTTTAGCGGTGATGTGAATATTCACGTTAGCAGTATTCTTATCGATACGGCTCGTCATACGGACTCCATTACAACGACGGCCTCGACGGCCTCGACGGACGCAGGTGCATTAGCACCGGATCAGGGGCATGATCATCAATATACAACGGGTGATCAGGATAATAAGCATGTCGTCACCATTTCAACGGATCAAAAAATCACTGAGATTACGGATGAAAATAGCAAGCCGTTTGAATCGAATATTAAGATTCATGTAACGGCGGTAGACAGTGGTGTAACGTTCACTGATAACGGTAAGCCAATACATTCAGATAAAGAAGACTTTAAACCAACACTGACGGTGTCTGGTGAGGAGAGTATTCTTGGTGGAAGCAATCCAACAGAACACAGTATTTCGTTAGGCAGTATTGGTGGTGTTCTGAATGATAAAGATTCTTCCGAAAGCATTTTGTCTGTGAAGTTAGAAGGTGTACCGAATGGGTTTACCGTAGAAGGTGCTGCTAATAATGGTCATGGTGTTTGGACTATATCTGTCCCTCAAGGTGCTGAAAGCTTTAACTTTAACGATGTGAAGATTAACCCACCGCGTGACTTTAGTGGTCATGTGGATATTGGTGTGACGGTATACAGTAATGAGAAAGCATTACCGTTAAGTGATGTGCGTCAAGATCACGCAACCATTCGTGTGAATGTGATGCCTGTTGCTGATGGTACATCGAATAATGTGACGACGTCTTTAACAGGAACTGAAAATCAAACGGTAACCATGCCGCTAAACATTAAAGTGTTTGATGATAAAAACAGCGTGACCCCCGCTGATTTATTCCCGAATTCATCAACACTCATTTCGCCTGATAACATTCATGAAAATGCACCGGAACGTGTACAAGTGATTCTTTCTAATGTTCCTGAGGGGGCGACATTCACGTTACCGGAAGAGGTGAAAGGCTCTGTTGAAAAAATGGCAAATGGTGATTGGAAAGTCATTACAGATGCCACGTCTTTAAAATATTTAGAATTTCATCCTGGTAATACGAATACGGAGAGCTGGGATTATGGGAAATCGGATCATAATACTTTGCATTTACAGATCAATGCGCTGGATGCGGATAATAAAATCAATCCAGCATTGACTGTGACTAAAGATGTGACGATTGATCTGACGCCAGTGAATGATGCGCCAACGGTGGATGTTCCTACATCACCGATTGATGGTGATGAAGGAAAAAACATTGCGATTACTGGGTTAAGCGTTCATGACATCGATGTTGAACATGCACCACTGGCGGAGAAAGTACCGGTTACTGTGACATTAACAGCAGAACATGGTGATATTCACGTTGCGTCTGGTGATGGTGTCACGATTGAGCATAATAACAGTGGCAAGGTGATCTTAATGGGTACGATTGCTGATATTGATAAAGTGCTTGAGAGTGATAAAGGGGTGACCTACAAAGGGGATACCTATTATAACGGTACTGATAAGGTTACCTTATCCATTGATGATAATGATAATGGTGCGTTACATCCGAATAAAGCCGATGGATTGACGGCTTCGGGCAGTGTCACAGTGAATGTGGATCCTGAAAATAATGCCCCTGTTAATCACGTACCAAGCTCGACCACAACGGAAGAAGATAAACCCGTTTCTATTACTGGATTAAGTATCAGTGATCCTGATGTGGTTGCTCACGATGGTTCTCATAGTAATGCGCAGTCAGTGGCGAATGCCGAAGCGGCCGCTAAAGTGGATGTCAGTGTTACTTTATCTGTTGAGCATGGTCTCTTAACGTTAGGATCTGCAACAGGGGTACATATTGATGGGCAAGGCAGTGATAAAGTGGTCTTAACGGGCACAATTGCTGATATTGATGCGTTACTGAAGCAAACGAATGGTGTTCAATATGTTGGTGATAAGTATTATAACGGTACTGATCATCTGACTATGGCCACTAACGATAATGATAACGGTGGCGGTGGTCATGCATTAAGTGCAACCAATATTATTCCAATTACGGTTGAGGCGGTAAATCACGCACCTGTCAATGCGCCTGTGGAAACACAGACAACCGATGAAGATCAAGCGCATGTGATTCATGGTTTGCAAATCAGTGATGTTGATGACAGTGATAATCCAGCCCATGATTACACAGTGACTTTCTCTACTTTACATGGTGACGCGACGGTCAATGATAAACTGGCTGCAGAAGAGAATGTAATACTTACCCATAATTCCGCTGGTGGCTTAGTACTTAACGGTACCTTGGATGACATCAATGCCCTGTTAGACAGTGGTGTGACGTATCAAGGTGATAAAGATTTTGCGGGTAAAGATGAGTTAACCATGATCACCAGTGATAATGGTGATCAAGGTATCGGTGGGGTTAAGACGGATACTACTAAAGTAGGTATTAATGTTCGTCCTGTGGCAGATGTGCCAATGTTATCACTGAATACACCGCAGACTTATAATATTCGCTCTGCAATGAGTACCTTAATTCCTTTGTTGGGATTTATGGCTGCAGTAGCAGATGCCAAAGATCATTTGTCTATTCAATTAAAAGGATTAGGTAATGCCACTTTAGTTGATGCTAATGGTGATGTTGTTGGTGAGTCTTTAAGTAACTTTTTAGGAAATGGAACATGGAAAATAAATGCTGATAATTTAAAAGATGTTTACATTAAAGGATTAAGTGAAGGTAGTCATGATGTGACGGTGCAATCGGTTTCAACGATTTCATCCGTTGATGGTGTTAACCCTGATCCGCTAAAAACTCAAGCGTTATCAAAACCTGTAACCATTCATATTCAAGTCGATGATTTGGATAAAACCAATCATATTATTGGTACATCAGCTCCTTCTAATGGTGACGATCTGATTATTTCTGATCACCCTCACAGTACGTTAGTAGGAGGTCACGGGAATGATATTCTGGTTGGTGGTAATGGACCGGATATCTTAATCGGGGGTGCTGGTGATGATATTTTGTGGGGCGGTACAATGAATGGTCATGACAGCCATGGAGATATCTTTGTATGGAGAAATGGTGATTTAGGTACTGCAACTGCCCCTGCTCATGACACGATCATGGATTTTGATGTTGCGAGTGATAAGGTGGATCTAACGTCTGCTATTCCAATGGAACCGAATGAGTCGTTAGAAACTTTGAGTGGTCAGCTAAAGATCACTGAAGACAGTCAACACAATGCGGCATTAAACATCTATCAACATGGTGAACTGGTTCAAACGATTGATTTTCACGGTATCAATGAGCATTCCTTATTGGGGTTAAGTCAGAATCAATCTGTGAATGATCTCACCAATGAGCATAAGATTTCATTGTTATTAAGCCACGGTATTTTAGAGTTAGGTGAACAGTTTGGAGACAGTGGTGACAATCACTTATTGTCTGCCTCTGATGGTCATTCACTATTAGGATTAGGGGGTGATGATATCTTAGAAGCGCACAGTGGTAATGATGTAATGGCTGGTGGCATGGGCCATGACGTATTTTTATGGACAGAAGATTCTGTTTCACAAAATAATTTAGATATGGTAAAAGATTTCCATGTTCATCAGGATGCTTTGAATATTACCGATTTATTGCCAGATACGACACCTCATGCCAATGATTTGGATCGCTTGTTGACCAGTGTTCACGCGACTGTGGATAAACAAGATAATGTGCATCTGACTATCGATACTAAACAGGGTACAGAGCAACATATCACATTGGATCACATGGACACTCATGCGCTGGATTTGCATTTTGATTCGTCTTCTCATGATATTGTGACGCATCTGTACGATCACCAAGTTTTCCAATTTACGCAAGACCATTAATATGATGTGTCGATAGCTATGAAAACTGGGTAAATAAACATACCATTAAGGATCTGGTGATACCAGATCCTTTTTTTATTGTGATTTTTCTTTCGCTATTTTTCTGGGTGTGTAGAGTAAAATTGATTGATGATTTTGTTGGTAAAGGGTTTGGAATACAGTGCAAGGGTTAGAAAAAACACGCCATGAATTTGATGGAAAGTGCTGTAAAATATGACGCTGTATTTTTGTTTTGTTGTTTCTTTTTTTGCTGTATTGAAGAATAGTAAAATTGGTGAAGTTGTATCAGTTAAGTGGACTAATTGCTCATAACAAGCATCAATATTAATGATGTGATTTAATATTTTGTTGTTGGTGGCATTGTTATCTGCTGTTGGGGATAACGTTAATAATGATATCCATGTTTGGGCTGCCAATATTCCTATCGCAATATATTCCACTTGCTGATTATCTTTCAATAAAGACATCTCAAAATGATCCGGTATGTTATTTTGGTTGTTATCCAAAAAGAGCAAGGTAGGCACTTTTGACGTTAGAGTATTAAGCCTCGAATGAGGGGCAAGATAAGGGTTTGACTGTATTTCAGTCGTACTAACACGCCATTGTTTTAATAAGTTCAAAGATTGCCATTTGTTTATAGGGAAGAGCTTTTGTGACTGTAGAGTGTTTTGATCTAATGATGGCTGCTTGTTTCCAGCATAGGTATTTTTTGGCAATGATATGAGGATAAAGAAGATAGAGATGAATATTTGGTGCATATTAAAAGAGAGTAAATAAAGAGTTAAAAAAGTAAGTTTACATTTTTATAATTTATGCTGCTGTGATCAAGGTGATTTATTTTATGATTAAATGGCTGTTTACGTGATTAAGAGAAATTAAATGAATTGGAATGCCGAATTAGAGTTGCAACATATTTATTTAGAAGTTCAAGCTGAACGTTTTCATCATTTGCGTGTGTTTATGGAAGACTATTTCTGTTTTCAACATGGTTATGTGACGGAAAAAGACGTTTGTGATTGGCGTAAAATGTTACCTGATTTACCAAAATCTCGAATGGTTATACACAATATGGATGCCAAACGAGAATGGTTGATTCCATGCTCGGTTATTATTGGATTATTCAAAGTGCTTGTGCGAGATGAGTGTGCTAATAAAGAGAATATTCAGGCAATTTTGGACTGTTATGTCGGTTTTGTCTTGATTTCAGAGCAGGAACAGCAACGGCTTAAGCAAAAAGGATGGCAGAGTGCGATGCCCATTTCTTTTTATC
>CAMQZF010000165.1 GCA_947039525.1 uncultured Photobacterium sp.
TCTACGTCGATTTTTCTTCTTTCATTTTGGGCGCTAATGATATGTACGTTTAATGTGCTCTTTACAAAGAGAGAGGCGCTGATAAGAGGTTTTGGAATGAGTTTGATGGGGTAAATTGATGGTTGGCACTGCTTTTTTAGTGTACTGATAAAAAGCAGTGCTTTATGCGTGATGTGTTGTTATTTCGCTTGAGTGTGGACAATGTAGTTTACGTCGATATTGGCGTTGAGACGGTGAATTTGGGTAACAGGGTTGTAATGCAATCCAATAATATGACGTTCTTGCAATTGAGCCTTATTGATCATGTCGATCAGTTCTGATGGCTTGATGAATTTATTAAAGTCATGTGTTCCCTTTGGCACTAAGCGTAAAAGGTGTTCAGCCCCGAGAATTGCTAATAAATACGATTTGGGGTTGCGATTTAACGTTGAGAAAAACACGTGCCCATTGGGTTTCACTAATTTTGCACAAGCACGAATTACTGAAGCGGGATCGGGAACGTGCTCTAACATTTCCATGCAGGTGACAACATCATATTGTTGAGGGTGTTGCTCTGCGTGATCCTCCGCTGTGGTTTGTTCATACGTTAGGGTTGTTTGGGTTTCAAGTGCATGAAGTCGAGCAACCGTTAAAGGCTCTTTGCCCATATCAATCCCCGTAACTTGTGCGCCTTCTTTTGCCATGCTTTCCGATAAAATGCCTCCGCCACAGCCCACGTCTAACACTCTTTTACCAAAGAGACCTTGTGTTTTATCTAGGATGTAATTTAGGCGTAATGGGTTGATTTGATGCAGAGGTTTGAAGTTTCCTTCTAGATCCCACCACTGAGAGGCCACATCTTCAAATTTTTTGATTTCGCTTGGGTCCACATTTGCGGAAGGTTTCATTGGCATTTTCTCTTTGAAAAAAAGTGGTTGCAGTATAAGAAAAGAAAAAATAGCAATCGAGCAGTAAAGTGTATCTGTGCGTGTAAGTTTCCGATTTTGTTTTTTTCTTTATAAATGGAAGCAGAAAAAGAAATGTTGAGATTCTATACAGCTTGTGGGGAATTGTTGACTTAAAATACAATCTATTGCTGCTTTTTCATCATTTGGTAAAAATCCTTTAATCCATTTCTTGAAAGATGTCCTATTGAATCGGTTTTATGCTATATTCTATGCCCTTGCACGTATAGAAATACGACAGAAATCACCTGAGGGATATTGGCTCCATGAGCGATCTTGCTAAAGAGATTACGCCCGTCAACATTGAAGAAGAACTGAAAAGTTCGTACCTCGACTATGCGATGTCCGTCATCGTTGGTCGTGCGCTTCCTGACGTCCGTGATGGCCTTAAGCCAGTACACCGTCGCGTTTTATTCGCGATGAACGTACTGGGGAATGACTGGAATAAAGCATATAAAAAATCTGCCCGCGTGGTTGGTGACGTGATCGGTAAATATCACCCTCATGGTGATAGTGCTGTTTATGACACCATTGTACGTATGGCGCAGCCTTTCTCCTTGCGTTACATGTTGGTAGATGGTCAAGGTAACTTCGGTTCCATTGATGGCGACTCTGCTGCTGCAATGCGTTACACCGAAGTTCGTATGGCAAAAATTGCCCATGAACTCTTGGCTGATTTAGATAAAGAAACCGTTGATTATGTACCAAACTACGATGGTACAGAGCAAATTCCTGCGGTTATGCCAACGCGTATTCCTAATTTATTAGTGAATGGCTCATCGGGCATTGCTGTTGGTATGGCAACAAACATTCCACCTCATAATTTGGGTGAAGTGATTGACGGTTGCTTAGCTTATATCGATGATGAAAGCATCACGATTGATCAATTAATGGAATACATTCCGGGACCGGATTTTCCAACGGCCGCACTAATTAATGGTCGTAAAGGCATCATTGATGCTTATCATACGGGTCGCGGTAAAGTATACATGCGCTCAAAAGCGCACATTGAAACGGAAAAAAATGGCAAGGAAACAATCGTTGTTACCGAGCTTCCGTATCAAGTAAACAAAGCGCGTTTGATTGAAAAAATCGCTGAGTTAGTAAAAGATAAGAAAGTTGAAGGCATCAGTGCACTGCGTGATGAGTCTGATAAAGACGGCATGCGTATTGTTATTGAATGTCGTCGTGATGCGATGGGTGAAGTGGTTTTAAATAACCTTTACGCTCAAACGCAATTGCAAACGACGTTTGGTATTAACATGGTGGCTTTGGCTGATGGTCAACCAAAACTCTTTAATCTGAAAGAAATGATTAAGTGTTTTGTGAATCACCGTCGTGAAGTCGTTACTCGTCGTACTATCTTTGAATTGCGTAAAGCCCGTGAGCGAGCGCATATCTTGGAAGGTTTGGCGATTGCTTTGGTGAATATCGATGCTTTGATCGATGTGATCAAACAAGCTCCAACATCACAAGTTGCACGTCAAGCGATCATCTCTCGCTCTTGGACATTAGGTTCTGTTGAATCTATGTTAGAAGGCGCGGGTGTTGATGCGGCTCGTCCAGAGTGGTTAGCGTCAGAATTTGGTATTCGTGATAATCAGTACTTCCTAACTGAGCAACAAGCTCAAGCGATTCTTGATTTGCGTTTGCACCGTTTAACTGGTCTTGAACACGAAAAAATCTTGGATGAGTACAAAGGATTACTGGATCAAATTGCTGAGTTACTGCACATTTTGGGTAGCTCTGAGCGTTTGATGGAAGTGATTTGTGAAGAATTGAATGCTGTTAAAGATCAATTTAACGACGCTCGTCGCACTGAAATCACAGCAGCAAGCCATGATATTGACTTGGAAGATTTGATCAATCAAGAAGATGTTGTGGTGACCTTATCTCATGAAGGTTACGTTAAATACCAAATTTTGAGTGACTACGAATCTCAGCGTCGTGGTGGTAAAGGTAAAGCAGCAACACGTATGAAAGATGAAGATTTCATCGAGCGTCTGTTGGTTGCGAATACCCATGATACGATTTTGTGTTTCTCAACACGCGGTCGCATGTATTGGTTAAAAGTTTACCAGCTACCACAAGCGAGTCGTCAAGCGCGTGGTAAGCCAATTGTTAACATTCTTCCTTTGGAAGAGGGCGAGCGCATTACGGCGATTCTGCCCGTTAAAGAATATGAAGCTGATAAGTTTGTCTTTATGGCTACCGCTGATGGTACTGTGAAGAAAACACCATTGACTGATTTCAGTCGTCCTCGTAGTGCCGGTATCATTGCCGTTAACTTACGTGAAGGCGATTCGTTGATTGGTGTCGATATTACGAATGGTGAGCGCGATATCATGCTGTTCTCAGCACTTGGTAAAGTGGTTCGATTCTACGAAAGCCCTATTGTTGATGCTGAAGGCAACTCAAAAGGTGGTGTTCGTGGTATGGGACGTACTGCCGCTGGTGTTCGTGGTATCAAGTTAGCTGATGGCGATAAAGTGGTGTCTTTGATCGTCCCTCGTAACGATGGAGATGTGTTAACTGTAACCGAAAATGGTTATGGTAAACGTACTGCATTGGGTGAATACCCAGCGAAGAGCCGCGCGACACAAGGTGTGGTTTCAATCAAAGTCTCAGAACGTAACGGTCGTGTTGTTGGCGCTGTTCAAGCTGAAGATGGTGATGAATTCATGATGATCACCAATGGTGGTACTTTAGTACGTACTCGTGTTGCGGAAGTGAGCCGAGTTGGACGAAATACCCAAGGTGTGACTTTGATTCGCACGAGTGAGAAAGAGTTAGTGGTTGCGCTTCAGCGAATTGATGAGTTAGAAGTGGATGAGTTGATCGACATAGATGACGATTCTGCGACTGAAAGCACAATAGAGGTGACAACGTCACCTGAGTCTACTGATTCAGCAGAATAAGCTAATAAATTTCTAATTTAGACGTTATATATTCTAATTAAAAGCGTAACTTCGGGTTGCGCTTTTTTGTATCTGTATTTTCAGCTTGTGTTTGAATTCCATGTGCAGTGTGTTTTTTATTAATACGTAGGATTAAGCCTTTTCAGACTGACAATAAAGGTGTAAAAAAAGACACTGTGTGAGTCAGAACTCAGAGTTAGGCTCCAACCATTTCTTTTACAATGCGGTAGGAGCAAGTTTTTGATGATGGACAAAGTGTATAATTTTTGTGCTGGACCAGCGATGATTCCGTCAGAAGTAATGAATAAGGCACAACAAGAATTTATTAATTGGAATGGGTTAGGCACCTCTGTAATGGAGATCAGCCACCGCAGTGCTCCTTTTTTACAAGTAGCACAACAATCAGAACAAGATTTACGTGATTTATTATCCATTCCTGATAATTACCATGTACTGTTTTGCCATGGTGGTGCTCGCGCACAATTCGCGGCAGTTCCAATGAATTTATTGGGTAATGCGACAACGGCTGATTATATTGATGGTGGCTTTTGGGCGCACAGCGCGATTGAAGAAGCAAAGAAGTTCTGTGAGCCTAATGCGATTGAGATTAAATGCCTACGTGATGGAAAAGTGGGTGTATTGCCCGTTTCTGAGTGGCAACTGTCTGATGATGCGGCATACGTTCATTTTTGTCCAAATGAGACCATTGATGGCATTGAGATTAATGAATTACCGATAACGAATAAGCCAATCGTTGCGGATTTGTCTTCTACGATTTTATCGCGTGAGATTGACGTTTCAAAATACGGTGTGATTTACGCAGGGGCACAGAAAAATATTGGGCCAGCGGGATTAACGATTGTGATTGTTCGCGATGATTTATTGGGTTTGGCAAAGCAAATCACTCCGAGCATCTTAGACTACACCGTCTTGGTGGATAAAGAGTCGATGTTTAATACTCCTCCAACGTTTGCTTGGTATTTGTCTGGTGAAGTATTCAAGTGGCTAAAAAGTGTCGGTGGTGTCAAAGTGATGGAACTGCGCAATCGTGAAAAAGCCAAACGATTGTATGATTTCATCGATCATTCTGATTTTTATGTTAATAATGTTCATCCAGACAATCGATCTTTGATGAATGTACCGTTTCAATTAAAAGACGCTGACTTAGATAATACATTTTTAGAATTGGCGGATACGGCAGGTTTGAAAGCCTTAAAAGGACATCGTGCTGTTGGTGGTATGAGAGCCTCTATCTACAATGCCATGACATTGGAAGGTGTTGAAGCATTAGTGAGTTTCATGACTGATTTTGAGAAAAAATACACATAAGATACTCACTCTTTTGAGGATAAGCCGCCGTTTATGGCGGCTTTTTTGTCTTATTTTTATCTTCTTTGAAGATAAATGAGTCTTACAAAAAGTAAATAGGATGGAAAAATTATGGATAATTTAACACTGATGCCAGTGGAACAAATTTCTGGTGAAGTGAATCTTCCCGGTTCTAAGAGCGTATCTAATCGCGCCTTATTATTGGCTGCAATGGCGAAAGGAACTACCCGTTTAACCAATTTATTGGACAGTGATGATATTCGTCATATGTTAAACGCGTTGAAGTTGTTGGGTGTGAACTACCGTTTATCAAATCATAATACAGAATGTGAAATTGATGGGTTAGGTGGGGCGTTTGTATCTTCTGAGGCTTTGACGCTTTTTCTTGGTAATGCCGGTACGGCAATGCGTCCTTTGGCGGCAGCTTTATGTTTAGGCTCTGGTATCTATACCTTAACAGGTGAGCCCAGAATGAAAGAGCGTCCTATTCAGCACTTAGTCGATGCTTTGCGTTCTGCTGGCGCAGATATTACGTATTTAGAGTCAGATGGTTTTCCGCCTCTAACGATTCAAGCATGTGGTTTGAATGGAGGAGAGGTGCATATTAATGGATCTATTTCTAGCCAATTTTTGACCGCATTTTTAATGTCAGCACCCATGGCACAACAAGATACGATCATTCATATCGATGGTGAGTTAGTTTCTAAACCTTATATTGACATCACTTTGCATATTATGGCGCAATTTGGGGTGGACATTATCAATGATAATTACACTCGCTTTCTCGTTAAAGGTGGGCAAACGTATCAGTCTTCGGGTGACTTTATGGTTGAAGGTGATGCATCTTCTGCTTCCTATTTTCTCGCAGCCGCTGCGATTAAAGGTGGAACAGTTAAAGTCACTGGAATAGGAAAGAACAGCATTCAAGGTGATATTTACTTTGCAGACGCATTAGAAAAAATGGGCGCAAAGATTGAATGGGGTGACGATTATATTTCAGCAGAATATGCGCCATTAATCGCTGTTGATATGGATTTTAATCACATTCCGGATGCGGCTATGACGATTGCAACCACAGCTTTATTTGCAACGGGTACGACTTATATTCGAAATGTGTACAATTGGCGTGTAAAGGAAACGGATCGCT
>CAMQZF010000166.1 GCA_947039525.1 uncultured Photobacterium sp.
TACTTTTTACAAAAATGAATAACGACATCTTGAATAATGTAATGTTTGTAAGATTTGAGATGCGATAATACAACTTTTCTATGTATAAAATTGACAAGGTTTGATGGTGATGGTCTTTGAGTGTGATGCGAATGGTCATTAAAGTGACTTGAAGTCATGAAATGGGAAAACTGCAGATTAATTCAATCAATATTTTAAAAACATTGAAATATTATCGAGGGATTGAACAAGGTAGGTAAAGATGCAATGAGGTAATAGTCCTTATTTTATCTTGGCTATGTAAATTATTTTCCACTGTAAACACGAATGATTATGATACGTTCTCACGAATGGTTATGATGCTTTTTATTATTAAGCAGCCTGAATAAAAAAATGAATACGACTATAGAAACCATTACCAATCATCGATCCATTCGTCAATTTACTGCAGATCCGATTAGGCCTGAAATACTTGAGAGTATATTACAATGTGCCCAGTCGTCATCTTCTTCGAGTTTCTTACAGTGTGTCAGTGTAATCCGAGTACAAAATAAAGAGACTCGATCTCAATTGGTTGATTGCGCTGGAGGACAACCTTATGTCGCTGAATCGGCTGAATTTCTTGTTTTTTGTATGGACTTTCATCGTCATCAGGAGATTTATCCAGAAGCACAGTTAGGGTTTGCAGAGCAAACTTTAATAGGATCTGTAGATGCTGGAATTATGGGGCAAAATGCATTAATTGCAGCTGAGTCACTTGGGTTAGGTGGGGTTTTTATTGGCGGTATCCGTAATCAACTGAATGTGGTGAGTGAACTTCTGGGGTTACCTAAGTACGTTGTGCCTTTATTTGGCTTGTGTCTTGGTTATCCAGATCAAACTCCAGAGTGTAAACCAAGATTGCCACTGTCTTTACTTGTGCATGAAGATCGATATGAATGCGCAGTAAATTCGCAAACATTGGCACATTATGACGAGAAAATGGCATCCTATTACCAATCTCGTAGTGGCAAAACGAAAGAAACCACATGGTCTGCGCAATTAGAGACGATTTTGAAAAAAGAAGCACGTCCTTATATGGCTGAATTTTTGAAATCAAAAGGCTTTAATCTTAAATAAGATTAGCTTATTGCAAGGGTAATAATGTTTTACGCTCATGCAATTATTATTTAATTAATTGATAATTAACCATTATTTGTTCTTTTTGTTCTTTTTGTTCTGTTTTTTTAGATCTTAGTCAAAAAAAAGTTGGTTAATTATCCTTCAAATAATTAAGCTAGGCGTCTTTTCTGCTAAAAATGAGACGTTATGCCTAAATTACTTCTTAATCTTCCTCCTATGTTGGCTTTGGCTTTTGCAATTATTGCGGAAGTGATTGCAACGTCAACCATGCCCAAAACTCAACAATTTAGTCAACTTATTCCTTCGGTCGTGGTTGTTATTGGTTACTCTATTGCCTTCATTTTGTTTTCTATTGTTGTGAAAACGGTTCCTGTTGGAATTGCGTATGCGATTTGGTCTGGTGCAGGTATTGTGATCGTGGCAGGAATTAGTTGGTTTGTGTATCAACAGAAATTGGATTTTTGGGCAATCGTTGGCATCAGCTTTATTATTACGGGTACGTTGATTGTGAATCTACTGTCTAAAAGTATGGCGCATTAAAAACCCCCTCAGAGAGGGGGATTTATTCAGAGCGTAAAACTGTTTTCTGCGGAAGTCAGTATTTGGGTTTTTTGTCCAGA
Source organism: uncultured Photobacterium sp. (assembly GCA_947039525.1). Lineage (GTDB taxonomy): Bacteria > Pseudomonadota > Gammaproteobacteria > Enterobacterales > Vibrionaceae > Photobacterium. The sequence goes on from CAMQZF010000166.1 coordinate 1,722, forward strand.
TGGGTTATCGGAAAACATTTGTAATTGTTTCGTATCTGGAAAATGTTGGAACCATTGAACACCTAAAGTGGTTAGCTTGTCGATGTGATCGCAGTGATACATGTATTGCGCTGAAAAAGAGTTGTGATGTTGAAAAGGATCATTGCCAACACCGGCTCCTGCTTCTGGATTAAATGAATCACCCAATCGAGTACTGAATAAATGACACTGAGCGGCGGAATTTGGGGTAAATAGTGCCGTGGGATCGATGAGTTGATCCATGGTGTTATGGACTGCCTGATGATAGGTTGGCGTATTCATTTGGTGATTGATGCCAATCATTGCCATTCCAGGAGCATGCACTTCGATGATCATTTCTTGCTGGCTTTGACCAATATAAACCACTGCCATATGGTGATGTTCTATGGCTGGACTTGCAAAAGCAGTGGTAGAGAATAGGGCTGTAAGTGCAAGTAGCGTCTTATGACGTTTTTTTAGCATGATAATGAAACCTGACCCAAAAATCGAAAGACGACTTTTCGTTGAAGTAATGAAAGTGATTTTAATTGTCAGGAATATGTTCTGAATAAAGTATGAATAATTTGTGAGTGTTCCTTTATGGAAACACTCACATATTGGGTGATTTAGCAGATGACTTTGATTGCTAATCCACCTTGGGATGTTTCTCGATATTTTGCATTCATGTCTTTGCCTGTCTCTAACATGGTTTCTATGACTTTATCCAAAGAAACGCAAGGGGCAGAAGATCGACGTAAGGCCATTCTCGTTGCGTTGATCGCTTTTACTGCTGCAATACCGTTACGTTCAATGCAAGGCACTTGAACTTGACCTGCGACAGGATCACAAGTTAAGCCGAGATTGTGTTCCATCGCAATTTCAGCCGCGACACATACCTGCTCTGGATTACCCCCCATGAGCTCAGCTAAGCCTGCTGCAGCCATAGAACAGGCGACACCAACTTCACCTTGACAGCCAACTTCAGCACCAGAAATGGACGCATTACGTTTATATAAACCACCCACGGCACCAGAAGCGGCAAAATAACGGATATATTCTTTAGGGCCAACAGGTTGAATAAATTTATCGTAATACGCAAGAACGGCCGGAATAATGCCACAGGCTCCGTTTGTTGGTGCCGTGACGACACGCCCCCCTGCTGCATTTTCTTCATTAACAGCGAATGCAAACATATTAACCCAGTCAATTGCTACCATTGGATCGGTGGTGATTTTTTCATTGATTAATAAGTGTTGTCTTAATGCTGCAGCACGACGTGGAACACGTAAGGGGCCTGGTAGTAATCCTTCTTCATTCATACCTCGGTCCATACATTCACACATGGTGCGCCAGATATCCGCAAAACGTTGTTCCATATTTGAGGTGTCAGGATTTAAAGCCCGCTCATTCGCCATAACCAGCGCACTGATTGACAATCCGGTGTCATGGCATTGCTTGAGCATTTCTTCAGCACTGGTGAACATATAAGGAACTGGTGTTTCTGACTCGATGGATTGACCAAAATGTTCTTCATCAACAATGAAACCACCGCCGATAGAATAATATGTTTTTGAATAAATTAGGGTTTCATTATGCCACGCGTGAATTTGCATGCCATTCTCATGCAGTGATAAATTACTATTATGGAATGTCATGCCGCCTTGTTGTGGGAACTGGACGGTATGAAGCCCATTGGCTAAGGGTAATTGTTGTTGGCTTTCTACGTTTGCAATGAAATGGGGAATACTCGCAATATCCACCGTTTCTGGGCTGTTTCCAGCTAAACCCATTATGATGGCAATATCAGTGTGGTGACCTTTTCCCGTTAATGACAAAGAACCATAAATATCGACAGTCACTTTGGTGATTTCTGTTAATAAATTTAAGGATTGCACATCGTCCACGAACGACTTTCCTGCTTTCATCGGACCGACGGTATGGGAACTGGAGGGGCCAACGCCAATTTTAAAAATATCGAAAACACTGATCATAAACACTACCTCAGTCGGGGGAAGCGATCTTGCCTCCGGCCAAGACTGTTGAATAATTTATCGCACCACCGAATCCTTGGCGAATGCATTTTAGAAAAAAGCAGGGCGCATTAATGTCCCTGCTGAACTATCTCATATCACTGTCTTAAAGTTTAGTGCTTAGAAGAAGATGCCGTATAAGATTGCAGACATTGCGATTAAGCCCATCACGGTGACAAACGCATTACTGACTTTGCCTTGGTATTTTTGCATTGCTGGTACTTTTCTCACTGCATACATTGGCATGATAAAGAGGATTGCAGCAATGATTGGACCACCCAATGTTTCAATCATGCCCAAGATACTTGGATTTAGTGTTGCGACGAACCAAATGGTTAACACCATGAAGATAACAGTGAATTGATTGATCTTCTTATTGCTAATGGTTTTACCCGATGATTTCAATTGTTTGGTGATTAAGCCATTTAAACCTTCACGAGCCCCTAAGTAGTGACCGAAGAATGAAGATACGATAGCAACGAACGCAACAACAGGGCCTAAGTAAGAAATGAATGGGCTTTCGTGCTTGTTTGCTAGGTAAGACAGAATTGCTAAGTTTTCTTGTTTGGCTGCCGCTAAGTCTGCGGGTGTTAAACTCAATACACAAGAGAAAACGAACAGCATAACAAAGCCAACGAGCATAATAGCGGCACGGCCTAAAATGGCGGATGCTTTTTCTTCTGCGTGCTTACCATGCTCACGAGCTTGTGCTTGTGAGAAAGCTGAAACAATTGGGCTGTGGTTGAATGAGAAGATCAAAACGGGAATGGTGATCCACAAGGTCAAACTAAAGTCACCCAAAGATGGCATTTGACTGACTGAAGATAAATTCCAATCAGGGATTAAGTACACAGACATGAAGAATAAAATGGCAACCAACGGATAAACTAAGAACTGAGTGACTTTCAGCATCAGTTTTTCACCGGCAATCATGACAGACATCATGCCTAGAATTAAGATGATAGATAATAAAGCACGTGGCATAGACTCCATACCAAGTTGATTCACCATAAAAGAATCAACCGTGTTGGTAATGCCGACACCGTAAATTAAAACGATAGGATAAATGGCAAAGAAGTACAGTAATGTAATGAGTTTGCCTGCGGTTAAACCGAAATGCTCTTCCACAACCTCAGTAATATCACTTCCTGGTTTTTTTGAGGATAGAACGAAGCGCGCTAACCCTCTGTGTGCGAAGTAGGTCATTGGGCCAACAATTAATGTCATGGCAACCAAAGGCCAAAATCCATTCATACCCGCATTAATGGGTAAGAATAAAATACCCGCACCAACGGCAGTGCCGAATAACGACAAGACCCAAGTCGTGTCTTGAGCACTCCATTTTTTTGTGATTGTACTGGCTGTGGAAGCAGTTTCGGTTTTTGTTTCATGGTGTCCATCCCCAAATGAAAGCTACGTCGTAAATGACCGTTGCATTGTCGCTATTTTGAAGAGGAAATCTGAGATTCAGATCGCACCGTTTTATCTTGTTATCTTTATTGTTATTAGAAGGTGAATATTATCACTATTTTGCGGTTTAACTAAGTTGATCCATGAGATTCTCCGACCATAGTTGACGAGATAGTAATGTGATCATTTGTGCTGTTGCCCCCCAAATGGTGTGATCTTGATAGGCTATGGTTTCAATTGTGTGCGGTTTCTTTTTATGAAGAATGGTGTGCGATTGTCTATTTTCTGGGTCAAGTAAATAGGAGAGTGGGATTTCAAATAAGTTGGCGACCTCATTATGATCTAAAATGGCTTCATAATCGTGAGAAATGGTCGCCAGATACGGAGTTACCTCATAACCACTCACTGTGATTAAGGGGGGTAGATGCCCGAAAATTTCAGATTGAGGAATCGTTAAACCAATTTCTTCTAATGTTTCTCTTTGAGCCGTGACCATTAAATTGTCATCTTCGGGTTCAAATCGTCCTCCGGGAAAGGCAATTTGCCCCGGATGATGTTTTAAATGATGAGCCCGTTGAATCAGAATTAGATTGAAACTTGAGGCTTGCTTAACAAAGAGAATTAATACAGCTGCTTTTTTTAAAGGAGTTTTCGATTCAAGTGTATCACGAACTCGATGTACGTGATGCGTATCGTAATTTCCCATTGGAGACAGCATAAATTGACGCAGTAATGTTTGATGGCACATGAACACTTGGATTCACTTCTCTGGTTGATTAATGTCTATTAAGAGTGGCAAAATTTTGCTTAATTTGTCCAATGTTTCTTGATACTCACTCGACATTTCACTGTCTGCGACTAGCCCACCACCGCTCCATGCGTAAATTCTCCCTTGTGTTGCTGTTAGGGTTCGAATCGTAATGCTAGTATCCATGGTGCCACAACGGCTGATATAACCGATACTTCCACAGTAAAGATGGCGCCGATGCGGCTCTAATTCCTCAATAATTTCCATTGCTCGAATTTTTGGTGCACCAGTAATGGATCCGCCGGGGAAACTTGCACGTAAGAGATCAATGGCTTGATAGTTTTCTTCTAATGTACCTGTAATTGTGCTGACTAAATGATGCACGGCAGGGAAACTTTCAAT
>CAMQZF010000167.1 GCA_947039525.1 uncultured Photobacterium sp.
TGGCTGCTTATTTATAGGCAGCCATTTTCTCATTTGCACCTTCTCTTTTTTCTACCTATCATTAATTCATCCATTTTTTTGTGATGAAACTCTAATATAAATCATCTTTATTGATGCTTTTTTAACCATTTAAACCACTTTATTTATAATGAGAAAAATGAAAAGCATTTAAACATATTTCATTTTTATTCAATCACATAGATTCGTTAAATGAAATAATGACTCAAATTCTCATTATATGAGAGTAATGATCCAATTGATAACAGACTTGTAAAGCATAAAAAATGGGCGCAAGATTCTCCATTCAAATTTATATAACAGATGTTGAACACTCTCTTTTTATTAGAGTTCTGATGAATAATGATAAAATTGAGTGACCATTTTAAGGTTGAATAATGGGTGCAGAAGTAAAGCAGTTTGCAGTTATTGGATTAGGTCGATTTGGCATGTCGCTATGCAAAGAGTTATCAGAGCAAGGCGCACAAGTACTTGCCATTGATATTGATGAAGTCTCGGTAAAAAAAGCCGCAGAAGTGGCTGCTCAAGCTGTTGTTGCTGATTGCTCCAACGAAGAAACCGTGGCCGAACTTCAATTAGAAAGCTACGACGTTGTCATGGTATCCATTGGTGATGACTTAAACGCGAGCATTCTTACCACCTTAGTTTTAAAAGATGCAGGTGTAAAAAGTGTTTGGGTAAAAGCAAAAGACAAATACCACGCAAAAATCTTAAACAAGATTGGTGCAAATAAGGTGATCACACCAGAACAAGACATGGGTATTCGTGTTGCACGTAGCATGCTTGATACTCGCATCTTTGAATATTTAGATTTGGGCAGCGGTCTAGCCTTAGTTGAAGTGATTGTTTCATTCCATCATCTTGGTCGTCATCTAAATGAACATCCTTGTTGTTCAACAGATGACTGTACTTTGTTGGCTTTAAAACGTGGCAGCGAAATTCTGAAAAATCCAGAGCCAGAAACCACTCTAGAAACGGGTGATATTCTGTTAATCGTTGGTCCAGAAGAAAAACTTAACACAGTTCTTAAACGTCTATGAGTATGCTTCCAACAAAGGGAGTTTATCTCCCTTTTCGAAATAATAACAAAGGCAATAAACAGCCTATTTCAGAAACCAAAATCATTGTTTTTAGCTTTTTAGCAATTCTGATTCCATCCGCTTTTTTATTAACATTGCCTTGGTTTTCTGTTTCTGGTCTAAGTTTTACTGACGCCTTATTTACAGCCACATCCGCCATTAGTGTAACGGGTCTTGGTGTTGTCGATGCTGGAACGCACTTCACAACAGCTGGCCAAGTTGTCTTAATGTTTTTGATGCAAATTGGTGGACTTGGACAGATGACCCTTTCTGCGGTCTTATTGTATTTATTTGGTGTGCGTCTGACATTACGTCAACAAGCCTTAGCCAAAGAAGCATTAGGGCAAGAAAAGTCCGTCGACATTCGTCGCTTGGTGATTCACATCATCATCTTTGCATTATCAGCAGAAGCCATTGGTTTAGTCCTATTGGCCATTGATTGGGTGCCACAATTTGGCTGGCGTAAAGGCTTATTTGAAGCCTTATTCCATGCAATCTCAGCCTTTAATAACGCCGGATTTTCGTTATTCTCAAATAACTTAGTTCCGTATGTCAGCAATCCATTAGTATGTTTGACGCTAGCAGCCTTATTTATTTCAGGTGGTTTGGGCTTTACCGTCGTCTCTGATCTTCGTCAGAACTTACGTAAAGGGTTTAATAGCTTTACCTTGCACACAAAGATCATGTTGGTCGGCACGCCCGCCTTGCTGATTGTGGGAACAATTCTGATTTGGCTATTAGAGCATAACAATCCGAAATCCTTAGGCGACTTGTCTTTTGGAACACAATGGCTAGCGGCCTTCTTCCAATCGGCCAGTGCGCGTACGGCTGGATTTAATACGGTTAACCTAAGTGATTTTGGTGAGCCTGCATTATTGGTTATGATTCTTTTGATGCTGATCGGTGCTGGTTCAACCTCAACCGGTGGTGGTATCAAGGTATCAACCTTTATGGTTTCCATGGCAGCAACATGGTCGTTCTTACGTCAACGTAAATACGTCACCATGTTCAAGCGTACGATACCAGAATCAACCGTCACGAAATGTTTGGCAATCATGGTGGTTACAACCATCATTCTGATTGTAGCAATGTTCAGTTTAATGATTACGCAAAAAGCGCCCTTCATTGAAGTGATGTTTGAAACAATCTCAGCATTTGCAACGGTAGGTCTTACTGATGGTCTAACGGCACATTTGAATGAAACGGGTAAAATCATCATGATTATTGTGATGATCATTGGACGTATCGGTCCACTGACCTTGGCTTACATGGTAGCGACACCAAAACCAAGTTTGCTTAAGTACCCTGAAGGCAACGTATTTGCGGGTTAATCACTAATAACTACCGCTACGTCATGCCATAAAAAAGGCTCGGTTTATCCGAGCCTTTTTGCATTCGAAATAGAGCACCAATATTACTTTTCAGGTAAGGCTTCAATAATGGCTTTACCAATTTTAGCAATCATAGCATTGCGCTCAGCCAAAGTGGATTGCGTTTCTGTCACGTAGATGCTGACGAAAATGGGTTTTTGTTGTGGCGGCAATAGCACAGAGATAATGCCACGAGAACCATAACCGCCAGCTCCTGTACGATCGCCAATTTTCCAGCCATCAGGTAATACTGAACGCAGTAAATCATTCGCGACTTTATCCCCTTCAAGCCACGTTAATAATTGGACTTGATTCTGTTTTGATAATTCATCACCATACAATAATGTTTGCAAAGTTTGATTAATCGCATTAGGTGTTGTCGTATCTCGAACATCACCCGGCTTACCTTCGTTTAATTCTGGCTCCCAACGCGATAACTGCGTGGTATTATCCCCAATTTTACGCATGAATTTTGTAACGTATTCAGGGCCGCCTAAATACTTCAGGACAACATTTGCCGCCGTGTTATCACTCCATGTCATTGTTGCTTGACATAACTGCTGAATGGTCATGTCTTTGCCGACCATGTCTTTCGTGACCGGTGCATATGAATCCAATTCACTCGCTAATATCGGCATTTTGGTTTCCATCCCACCCTTATGCAAAGCAGCGGCACAAGCCAAGGCTTTAAATGTACTGGTGAGTGGGAAACGTTGGTCGCCATGATATTGCCAAGACGTGTCTGTATTTTCATTTAAGACAGAAACGCCTACACGCGCTTGCCATTGGCTTTCAACTTGATGAATCGCTGATAATACGGTTGGTGGTACAGGCTCAGCAAAAGCTGAAAAAGATTGGGATAAAATAGCAACAGAGAGTGCTAATTTAGTTAACAGTGGAAAAAGTCGCATTCAGTTATTCACATAATTCAAACGTTCTTTAAATTCAAACAGATAGAAATGTGATCGTCAACACGATTTTATTTTCAGGATGTAACACAACTCTTAGGAAGAAAAACTGTGTAAATAAAGCCTTAATGAGAAGGCCAATGAAAAAAGAAAGAAAACAGCAATCTATGCTGTATTCTCTCTTAATTAATGAATGCGATTAAGCTTGGTATTGATCAAGCCACCAAACAGGATTTAACTCGATGGTTTTCTCGCCAACCGAAAGCCAAATTTGACCGCTTTCAATCGTACACTGCCATTGCATTGTACGCTCAATCATGGTTTCCAACTGCTGACAGACTTCATCATTAATAAAAATCACAGAAACATTTTTATAAGACGTAATTTTGGCTTTATTCTGTTCCCACCAAACTGGAGCGGCGTGATTGTCGTACGCTAAAATGACCACTTGTTTTGAACGATGTGAAGCTTTACGCACTCGCTTTTCATCGGGCAGCCCTAACTCAATGGATGTTTGAATTTCATCAACTAAATTCTTTTTCCATAAAGCCGGCTCTTCAACATCACACAAACCTTTGGTAAACACCAATTCTTCATCAGCAAATAAACACCATGCCAATAAACGCAGCATCATACGACGATCGGTTTCGGAGGGGTGTTGCGCTAAGGTGAGATTCTGATCTAGATACAAATGATGATCTAAGTTCGCAATATTAATCTGTGCTTTATAAATGGTGGATTTTAATGCCATGACTGATTTTTTAACCTCGGTGAAACACACTTTCTGGATCGACACGTTGAGCTGCGATCGCTTCTTTTTGTGTTTTCGTTAACTGTTTAATTCGGTATTCCATTTGCATCGCACGACATTTATCGCCGACCTCATAGTGCCACACCAACGATAAAGGACCTTTCCCTCGTAAGGCTTTAGCCCCTTTTTTTCCTTGTTGATGTTCTTGAAAGCGTCGAGCCACATCCGTGGAGACGCCACAATATAACGCATTCGATGCTGTTCTAACGAAATAAACTGACCAAATCGAGGAATCCGTCATAAGTTGCTGCCAATTTAAACAATAAAAGACACTGCTCATTGATTGTGATCCTCAATCAGCAGCTCATTGAAATTATGACAACAAATCATCTAAGCGTGCTGTCAACACAGCAAGCTCAGCTTTCACCGTTGCTAGCTCTTGTTCTAACACCGCGATACGTACGTCTTGCTCCGCTGCATTATCGCTTGTCACAGAAGCTGATACGCTTGCTTCAGAAGCAAAAGCAGAAGTATCCACTTCACCACAAAATAAATGCTGATAACGGCTGTCACGCTTACCTGGTTCTCGTGGTAATTTCACGATAAATGGGCCTTTAGGATGATCCATTAAGGTTTCCAGCACAGCTTCCGCTTCTTTAACGTCCGTAAACTCACACAAACGATTCGTACGAGTACGTAATTCACCTGCGGTTTGTGGACCTCGCAATAACAAGACACATAAAATGCCCTTTTCTTGATCGGAAAAACGAAAAGTACTGAACTCCGTATTACAAAAACGGTGCTGATATTTTGGCACTCGACTACCAAAACCCGTCACATCTTGTAAGAAGTGTTTGTTTTTCAAATGAGCAATGCCATCCATCACCTCAGACTCACTCAAAGTCATCACAGGCTCTCTATTGCTTTTTTGGTTGCACGCCGTCGTCAATCCATTAAGCGTTAATGGGTATTGATCCGGTGTGGTCACTTCTTTCTCTAGCATACAGCCCATGATGCGTGCTTGAATCGCTGAAAATTGTACGTCCATACAGAGTTTTACCTTTTTTTATTATTGTCTCTCTGACTTAGAAGACTACAGCAGGAACCACAGAAAATAAAAAATATATTGTACTGTGCAGATCAATTTGTTGTTTTTTTACTCATTGGAGTATTGTGTTAGTTAACATTTTGAAAAGACAGTCAGAATAGCGGAAAATATTCAGTGGAAACGCATCAGTTTTTTCTGGAAATTTTGTATAATAAAGAGCATTGGTTGACATTTTATCCAAGAAATATAGGATGCCTTCCTTTTCCCCTATTATCGACTAGGAATTCATGTATGTCAGATATTGAACAAAACACCACGGAAACACCTTCTACTTTTTCTTTAGAGGAGTGTTCACCAGAATTGCGTCAAATGGTGGCATTTGAAGAAGTACCCGCTGAATTACATGAAATGCTATACAGCATCTACTCTGTATCAGAGCCATCAACACGTGAATCTTGGAATGCCTTACCAGCAAGTGCTCAAAATATCTTAGATAACTTTGAACAATTCCATGCGCTGGTTGCAGTAAGCCAAACTTACTCTGGTGTGGACTTCTTGGGCGAGTTTCAAGATGCGGATCTATCTCATATGAGCCCTGAAGATCAAGAAAACTACAAAGCCGATCTTCTGGATAAAGTTCTGTACAATTGCGTGAAAGATCTGTGTAAGCAATTAAAACAAGCTCGCTTGAAGCCGCCAATGAAGCGTGAATTCCAAGCTATCTTTAAAAAATAACAACAACGCTCAAAAACAGAAAAGCTTCTGCTTTTCTGTTTTTATTCTTCCGTTATCTGGTCAACATTATTATTTTTTGATTTTGTTGAGACACCAACCAAACGCCCTTTTCCTGCAACAACATGTGCACGATCTTCTGATGAACTCGGTATGGTCGTTACAGAATGATAAGTATCATTAAATCCTTTCTTTTCAGCAGTATGTTCACTGCATCCTATCGTCCCAAATAACGCCAATATGCCAATTCCTATTGTTTTAATCATGTGCTTTATCTCCATCTTCTTTCTATAAGTATAGTTCTCGTTGAAATCTCACTCTTTTTACTTTCAAAAGAAATAAAAAAACACCGAATTCGGTGTTTTTT
>CAMQZF010000168.1 GCA_947039525.1 uncultured Photobacterium sp.
CGTAAATACTGATGATGAAGTGACTTACCGCATTGTTGGTGACGATGAAGCGAATATTAAGCAGAATTTGATTTCAGTTAATTCGCCGATTGCCCGTGGTCTGATTGGTAAAAGCGAAGGCGATGAAGTCGTTATCACGACACCTGGTGGTAAAAAAGAATTTGAAATCATGGATGTCAAATACATCTAGTCTTCAATGAGATAGATGGTAAAAAAGTAAAAAGGCCGCGTCGGCGGCCTATTTTATTTACGAGGAAGCGTAATTTTACGCTCTTCGTTGCTTTGGCGGAAAAGTACAAGAATATGACCAATGGTCTGTACTTTTTCTGCTTCAGTTTCACGTATAATAGCATCAATAATTAATGCTTTTGTTTCACGCTCTTCCGCGGCAACACGAACTTTGATCAGTTCATGATGGTTTAGGGCAAGGTCGATTTCAGCTAATACAGCTTCGGTTAAGCCATTTGCACCCATAAGTACAACCGGCTTTAAATTGTGTGCCAAACCTTTAAGATATTGCTTTTGTTTGGTGCTTAGATTCATATTGACTCTATTTTTTATAACGAAGGGTTGAAAACGGGACATTCTACCGCCATCTTAGCGAGAAGACTAATTAGTTTCGTATCTATTAATGCGACTCTTTAGGTAATATATGAGTAGAAAAAAACAGTCTGCGAGCTCCGGCCGTTGGTTAAAAGAACATTTTGATGATAAATACGTACAAGAAGCGCAAAAACGAGGCTATCGTTCACGTGCTTTTTTTAAGTTAGAGGAAATTCAACAAAAAGATAAATTGTTAAAACCAGGTATGACAATTGTTGACTTGGGTGCAGCACCGGGGGGATGGTCACAATATGCGGCTGAAATTATCGGTGATAGTGGACAAGTGATTGCTTGTGACATATTACCTATGGACTCCTTACCAGGTGTTAGCTTCTTGCAAGGCGACTTTCGAGAAGAATCTGTATTGGATGCTTTGTTAGAACGCATTAAACCAAATATGGTCGATGTGGTTTTGTCTGATATGGCACCCAATATGAGTGGAAATCTGGCTTCAGATCAGCCTAGAGCTATGTATCTGATTGAGTTGGCGCTGGACATGTGTCGACAAGTACTTGCACCAAATGGCTCCTTTGCGGTAAAAGTATTTCAGGGTGAGGGTTTTGACCAATATTTGGCTGAAATTCGGAACATGTTTAAAGTCGTTAAAATTCGTAAACCAGACTCATCACGAGATCGTTCTCGCGAAGTCTATATTGTAGCTACAGGATATAAACTGTAGTACCCTAAATTTATCTTTCAGTTATTGGCGAGGTTAAGACCTTGAGTGACATGGCAAAAAACTTGATTTTGTGGTTAGTCATCGCCGTGGTGCTGATGTCTGTATTTCAGAGCTTCGGTCCCGGAGAAAAGGCAAGTCACCAAACAGATTATTCGACGTTCGTTCGTGAAATCGGACAGGATCAAATAAAGGAAGTGCGTTTTAATGAGCGTCAATTAACGGTGGTTAAAACCGATAATGCCCGTTATGTCACGTACATGCCGACTAATGATCCAAAACTGTTGGATGATTTGATTACTCATAATGTACAAGTTGTGGGTACACCACCAGAAGAGCCAAGCTTATTAGCTTCTATCTTTATTTCTTGGTTCCCAATGTTGTTATTGATTGGTGTATGGATATTCTTCATGCGTCAAATGCAAGGCGGCGGCGGTAAAGGTGCGATGTCATTTGGTAAGTCTAAAGCTCGCATGATGGGTGAAGACCAGATTAAAACAACATTCGCAGATGTTGCTGGTTGTGACGAAGCCAAAGAAGACGTAAAAGAGTTGGTGGATTACTTGCGTGATCCAAGCCGTTTCCAAAAATTGGGCGGTAAGATTCCAACTGGCGTCTTGATGGTCGGTCCTCCTGGTACCGGTAAAACATTATTAGCAAAAGCGATCGCAGGCGAAGCCAAAGTACCTTTCTTTACTATCTCAGGTTCTGATTTCGTTGAAATGTTCGTTGGTGTTGGTGCATCTCGTGTTCGTGATATGTTCGAACAAGCGAAAAAAGCGGCACCATGTATCATCTTTATCGATGAAATCGATGCTGTTGGTCGTCAACGTGGCGCTGGTGTTGGTGGTGGTCATGATGAGCGTGAGCAAACACTGAACCAAATGTTGGTTGAGATGGATGGTTTCGAAGGTAACGAAGGTATCATCGTTATTGCAGCAACTAACCGTCCTGACGTATTGGATCCAGCGTTATTGCGACCTGGTCGTTTTGACCGTCAAGTGGTTGTTGGCTTACCTGACGTTCGTGGTCGTGAGCAAATTCTAAAAGTGCATATGCGTAAAGTGCCACTAGATTCTGATGTAAATGCATCTTTAATCGCCCGTGGTACACCTGGTTTCTCTGGTGCTGATCTAGCTAACCTAGTCAACGAAGCTGCACTATTCGCTGCACGTGGTAATAAACGTACAGTGTCTATGGTTGAGTTTGAATTAGCGAAAGATAAAATCATGATGGGCGCTGAGCGTAAATCAATGGTGATGTCTGAAGCACAAAAAGAAGCAACGGCTTATCATGAAGCGGGTCACGCGATTATTGGTCGTTTGGTTCCAGATCATGATCCTGTGTACAAAGTTTCTATCATTCCACGTGGTCGTGCGTTGGGTGTGACTATGTACTTACCTGAACAAGATCGTGTGAGTCACTCTAAAGAGTTTTTAGAGTCGATGATTTCGAGCTTGTACGGTGGTCGTTTAGCAGAAGAGCTTATTTACGGTTCAGAAAAAGTCTCGACTGGCGCTTCTAATGACATTGAACGTGCAACAGACATTGCTCGTAAAATGGTTACGCAATGGGGTTTCTCTGAGAAAATGGGCCCATTGTTGTACGCAGAAGAAGAGGGAGAAGTTTTCCTTGGTCGCTCAATGAGCAAAGGTAAGCTGATGTCTGATGAAACAGCACGTGATATTGATGAAGAAGTCCGCTTATTCATTGATCGTAACTATTCTCGTGCTCGTCAAATTTTGGCAGACAACATCGACATTATGCATGCAATGAAAGACGCCTTAATGAAGTACGAAACAATTGATGCGGCACAAATCGATGATTTGATGGCTCGTAAATCAGAGGTTCGTGCACCAAAAGGATGGGAAGATGATAAAAAAGCAGCCGAGCCTGTTGTTGCATCTTCAACAGAAGAAACAGTAGTAAAAGAAGATACATCAACTACTGATACAAAGGTTGTTGAGCCTACAGCTTCAGAAAGTGAAGTTAAGGTAACAACATCTGATTCTTCTGCTTCTGAATCAGCGAGCACTTCTGAAATAGAAAAGCCTGAAAGTAAAGACGATAAATCACAATTATAATTGCGATTTTGGTCTACGAAGCCCTGAGGAGACTCGGGGCTTTTTTATTGGTGATGAAATGGAATTAATCAGTAAAAATAAACAGTTAGATTTGTCTGTTCCTCATGCCATGGGGATTTTGAACATCACACCTGATTCATTTTCTGATGGTGGAAAATTCAATCAACTTGATCAAGCTTTGTATCATGCTGAATCCATGGTCAATGCTGGAGTCAGCTTACTTGATATTGGCGGTGAATCCACTCGCCCAGGAGCTGAGTCTGTTTCATGTGAACAAGAATTAGAACGGGTTATTCCGATTATTGAAGCATTGCGATGCCGTTTTGACACTTGGATTTCGATTGATACTAGTAAAGCAAAAGTCATGACTGAGTCTGTAAATGCCGGTGCTGATTTAATTAATGATGTTTGTGCATTACAGCAGCCAGATGCATTATGTGCAGCACAACAAACAGGGGTTCCTATTTGTTTAATGCACATGCAAGGTCATCCTGAAACGATGCAGAATGCTCCCTCATACTCTAATGTGCTAGAGGAAGTGACGTGTTTTTTTGAACAGCGAATTCAATGCTGTCAGAATCATGGTATTGATAAGTCGAGATTATTATTAGATCCGGGTTATGGTTTTGGTAAAAGTTTGGTTCATAATTATCAGTTATTGGCACATTTAGCGCATTTTCATCGCTTTAAATTACCTTTATTAGTGGGCATGTCCCGAAAATCAATGATTTTTAATGCATTAAAGACCTCTCCAAATAACAGTTTATCGGGAAGTCTGGCGTGTGCGGTGATTGCCGCAATGCAAGGCGCACAGATTATTCGTGTACATGATGTTAGAGAAACGGTTGAAGTATTAAAAATTTGTCAAATGACATTAGAGCAAAAAGAAATAAATTGGAGTAAGTGATGTCTGAGCGTAAATATTTTGGTACAGATGGTGTTCGTGGTTTAGTCGGTGTGGCGCCAATTACGCCAGATTTTGTATTGAAATTAGGTTGGGCTGCTGGGCGTGTTTTATCAAAACATGGCACTAAGAAAGTCATTATTGGTAAAGACACTCGCATTTCTGGCTATATGCTGGAGTCGGCTTTAGAAGCTGGTTTAGCCGCAGCAGGTTTAAAGGCTGTATTTACAGGGCCAATGCCAACGCCGGCAGTCGCGTATTTAACACGTACATTTCGTGCTGAGGCTGGAATTGTTATTTCAGCTTCTCATAATCCTTATTATGATAATGGCATTAAATTTTTCTCTTCAGAAGGCAGTAAATTGCCAGATGCGGTTGAGCAAGCCATTGAAGAAGAACTTGAAAAAGAGCTTGAATGTGTTGAGTCGGCATTGTTAGGTAAGGCATATCGTTTAGAGGATGCCGTTGGCCGTTATATTGAGTTTTGTAAAGGCACTTTTCCTTCTCATTTAAGTTTAGAAGGATATAAAATTGTGGTTGATTGTGCTCATGGTGCAACTTATCACATCGCCCCTAATGTGTTTAAAGAATTAGGTGCTGAGGTTATTACGCTAGGCTGTGAGCCAAACGGCATCAATATTAATGATCAAGTTGGTGCAACAGATGTTCGTGCACTACAAGCTTTAGTATTAAAAGAACAAGCTCATTTTGGTATTGCGCTTGATGGTGATGGTGACCGTGTAATTATGGTCGATCATAAAGGCAATAAAATTGATGGGGACCAAATTGCCTACATTATTGCTCGTGATGCTCTACGTCGTGGTGAATTAAAGGGCGGTGTTGTTGGTACTTTAATGACCAATATGGGTATGGAATTAGCCTTGAAAAATTTAGGTATTCCATTTGTTCGCACTGATGTGGGTGATCGCTATGTCATGGAAGAATTAAAGCGCCAAAATTGGTTAATTGGTGCTGAAAATTCAGGTCATGTTATTTTGCTCAATAAAGTTACTACAGGAGATGGTATTGTTGCTGGATTACAGGTAATGGCTTCTATTGTTGGTAGTAAAATGTCATTAAAAGATTTAAGTGATGGCATGACGATGTTTCCACAAATTTTAGAAAATGTGCGTTTCCAAGGCGATTCAAATCCATTGGAGTCGGATGTTGTTCTAGCGGAAGTGAAAAAGGCAGAATTAGCTTTAGGTGAGGCTGGTCGTGTTTTATTGCGTAAGTCAGGGACAGAGCCTTTAATTCGTGTCATGGTCGAAGGCGAGAAGTTCGATGAAGTACAAGCGTATGCCTTAGCCATTGCGGAAGCCGTGAAGCAAAGCTGTTAATCAGTTTGTTGACGTACTATGCTAAAAAAGTACGTCAACTTTTCTTTTTTTTCTGGCGAAAAAACATCCAAATTAAATACGCTTAACCATTTTAGACAAATTTTACTTGTCAGAATTTCACGGTTCAGATAGTATTCTCCCCGCTCTCCAGTGATGGGAGTGATGTTAAGTCAGCTCAATAAATATGGACATAGGTGGAAACCATGTATGATATTCTCCTTGTGATTTACGTGATTGCTGCCATAGCCGTCGTTGGTTTGGTGATGATCCAACAAGGTAAAGGTGCAGATATGGGTGCCTCATTTGGGTCTGGCGCATCAGGAACTGTGTTTGGCTCTAGTGGCTCTGGTAACTTTCTGACTCGAATGACAGCCGTTTGTGCCGCCATATTTTTTATTATCAGCCTTATGCTTGGTAATATGGGAACAAACAGTTCAGCAAAAAAAGACAACTGGGCTGATTTACAAGCACCAGTAGCACAGCAAACAGTGGTTGAAAAACCAGAAGCGGCTAATGTTCATTCAGTACCTGCTGCGGTTACGCCAGTAACTGAAACAACAAATAGTACTTCAAAATAAGACAGATTTAGCCGAGATGGTGAAATTGGTAGACACGCTAGCATGAGGTGCTAGTGC
>CAMQZF010000169.1 GCA_947039525.1 uncultured Photobacterium sp.
CAAAAGTGTATTGAGATGCGATAGCGCTATTTTTATTCTCGGTGTACCAATGCATCTTTCAGCGCGGATACATTTGAAGAAAATGCCAATGTTGACCACGGCAACTCGGTGATCGGAAACCAAGCGCAGTTCATGACGTCGTCATTTACGATAACATCGGGTTTCTTTTTAAGTTGAATGAAAAAAGTGGCATCAACCGTCGCGTAGCAAGTATTTTGATATAAGTACTGATTTGGGTAAGAGCCGATGTAGTGACCTTGATTAATCGTTATACCCAATTCTTCTTTGATTTCTCGGTGCAATGCTGTTTCTAAACTTTCATTAGGGTCGACAAAACCACCCGGTAAATCCCAATAACCCGCTTGAGGGGCATATTTTCTTTGTGTTAATAGCACTTCATTATCACAAGTTATGATTGCCATGACCGCGGAGGCTGGATTTTGAAAATATTCAAATTGACACGATAAGCATTGAAACTTTTTGGCGGTTCGCATCACCCAACTCTTCTGACCGCACTCTGGGCAAAATCGAGTGATTTGTTGTTCTTGTTGGAGCCGAGACACAATAAAGTCAGCAACAGCCGAGGGATCATTTAAAGGTAAGTTTGGACAGGAAGTCGATTGAACCTGAATATCATCACAGGCAAAGGCAATGATGTTGGGATCATTTAAATGCAATAAAGGTTTACCATAGCTCGGGCGATGCACTTCAATTTTGGGAATCGCTTCATCGCGAAAGCCTTCAACTAAAATAAGGTCAAGATTGGTGTGATCTAATTGTGCAATGCAATCATTCAGTTGAGGCTCTTGGCGGTCATCATTGCGATATTCAAAATACAGCATGTTTCTATCACGGGTTGCTAAGAGTGTTTGATCACATCCGGCATGACGTAATCGATAGCTGTCTTTTCCTGGTTTATCAGGATCAATGCAGTGATGGCTGTGCTTAATTAAGCCTAAACGTAAGCCGTGATTCTTAAGTAATGGAATAACACGCTCTAATAACGTGGTTTTTCCTGAACCGCTGTAACCTGCAAAGCCAATTAAAGGCGTCATAATGTGCTCATTATCAGAAATTTACATATATTTAGATGCAAATTTTAACACAGCTACTAATATAGATGGAAAGTGATTAATTATTCTATTTATTTAGTTAATTATTCTTTGTCAGTGAATAAGAAAGGATGACTTATGACAAATATAACCGTACTTGTAAAAGACATTACGACATTGCCTGTTGATGTAATTGTGACTCCATCTAATACCGCCTTAGTTAATGGTGGCGGCATTAATGCTGATATCCATCAAGCGGCCGGACCACAATTGATTGTTGAATGTCAAAAATTAAACGATTGTCCAGTCGGTGAAGCAAAAACAACGTCAGGGCATCAATTGGCGTCTGAGCATTTGATTCATACAACGGTTCCATTTTGGTTTGGCGGTTGTGACAATGAGCCTGAGCAATTAAGCGAGTGTTACCGCGCCGCTGTGGAAGAAGCCCACAAATTGGGTGTGAAGAGCATTGCTTTCTCTTCGTTAGCAAGTGGCATCGCTCAATTCCCGGCATCCATTGCAGCTGAAATTGCAGTGTCAGCAGTTAAGCAAGCTTTAGCGGACGCGACTGAGATTGAGCAAGTGTTTTTCGTGTGTACAACGTCAGAAGACGTGGCTTGCTACAACGACCTACTGTTGAACTAATTCATCAGTACTGAGTAACGCGTGCCATTGCGATGTTGAATTGATCGTTTCTCAATCTTAATAATAATCGGTCATTTCTTATCTTCGTGGCGGTTTTTTTCATAAAATCGCGCTTTACTTGAATCAATTTTTTAAAACCTCGATCCTATAATGAATCGAGGTTTTTTCTTTTTGGTAGGCAGAAGGGCGTCGATACAATGAAAGCAAAGGAGTGCAATACATGGGCGACATTGGATTTTGAATCATCGGGATTATCAAAATGGTCTTATCCAATCGAAGTTGGGTATGCTTTGTCCAAAGGTCATAGTGACAGTGTTTTAATTAATCCCATGAGTGCCGCTGATGGCTGGTTATATTGGGATGAGGTCGCTGAAGTTAATCGGCACAGTTTAAGTCGCCGACGTTTACATCAAGATGGATTGAGTGTGCTGAGCGTTTGTCAGCATTTGAATCACACTTTGTGTGGGGTTGATATGGTGTTCTGTGACAGTCAATGGGATCTTTTTTGGTTAGGGCGGTTGTATCGGGCTGCTTATATGAGACCGTCTTTCACTTTGATTGAAATTGGGCATTGGTTATCGCAACATCAACGGGGTGATAGTCAATTATTTCAACGCATGTTTTCTCAAAGAGGGCAGTATCAATATCGGGCAAAACCCGATGCCGAACAAATACGCCATACTCTCCAGTATTTTTTAGAGTAATTTCTCGCTGGATTCACAGCACAAAGCATCATTACAATAGCGCATTATTTTTTGGTGATTGTTTGAGGTTTTGTGTCTGATTCTGTGCGTGTCGCAACATTTAATGTGGCGTTATCTGATCCCATTTCTGGTCGAATTTGTCAACAAATGCGCCGTCATCATCATGACGCTCGATTTTCTCGTCTTGCGGCAATTTTGCAAAAAACGCGTCCTGATATTGTCATGCTGTGCGAATTTGATCATCTGGGTAACGGTGGCGATGATGGTGGGGTACTGGCCTTTTGTCGCCGTTATTTAGAGAAATCACAACATCAACTTGAGCCGATTCATTACCCATATTGTTATTGTCCAAGCACGAATACAGGCTTGTTAAGTCCGGTCGATTTAAATGGTGATGGAAAGCGAACTTTGCCGCAAGATGGGTTGGGTTTTGGCGATCATCATGGGCATTATGGATTTGTGATTTTATCGCGCTATCCAATACAAATGGAAAGCATTCGGACATGGCAGAATTTTCTATGGAAAGATATGCCAGATTCACAATTTCCTTATGATTATTATTCCTCTTCTGCGCGTAATATCCTGCCATTGTCCTCTAAAAATCATATTTATATGACGCTGAATATTCATGATAAACCTTTGTCGTTGTTATGTTGCCACCCGACTCCACCTGTCTTTGATGGCGCAGAACGGCGTAATAAAAAACGTAATCACGATGAAATACGTTTATTAACGGATTTGATTGATGATCAGGCGTACCTTTACGATGATCAAGGTCAATATGGTGGACCTGCATTGGAGCATCCTTTTATCGTCATGGGAGACTTAAATGCCGATACTGTGGACGGCGATGGCAATAAGGCGAGCATTGAGCGGTTGTTATTACATTCTCGATTAGCAGACTCCGTGACCTTAGGGGAAAATTGCCCATCACAACGGGTAGGTAGGCAGCAAAAACCGAATTACCCACGGCAAGGAAATCCGGATTATTGGACACATTTAAGTGGGCTGAGGCTGGATTATGTGTTGCCGTCCTCAGATTGTGATGTGTTTGACAGTGGTGTATTTTGGCCGGATAAAGACGAGAGGGATCACGCACTATTATGTGATGAGCAAGGAAGAGAAACGGCACAAGCAGGCTCTGATCACCGTTTAGTTTGGGTGGATATAAAATGGCCACCGAGCACTTAGCCCCATTGGATATATTTTCATCATTAACGGCATATCAATAGAACAATAATTATGGTGTTTAAAGAAATTTGTGACATTTTTGCATATTTATTTATGAGCCAAAATCTCACTACAGGCGTAATTTTCCTTGAATAGTACTGGTCATAAATCCACAGAGTTTTTGTGTGGTAGACCAGTGTTGCTTCGTTAATCCAGCTTTGGCTTTGAGTTGTTGTATTCGAGTGAGTGGCGTTTGTGTTTGCGATGTTAAGTTAGGTAATACGTATCCTTCTTGACGACCTTCTTTTATCCATAGCCCTTGGTTATGATGTTCAAGATGAGTGATTAACTCAATTTCTGATGAAAAATCAAGTGGCTGCATTGGATGGATAATCAGTAATTCAATGTCCAATGTGGAGAGTAATTCTTGGTGTAATGGCATAAAGCGATGATCCTGGTAGGCACTGCGTTTGGCACCGTTATATATCGCCATAATTAAAGAGTCACGTGGGTGAGGTTGAATCGATTCCCCAACCAGTTTTTTATTCACACTTAACCGAATCCCACAACCGGTCGGTTGTTGCAATTTTTTATGGTAAAAAAAAGGTTTGGGTTGTTGTGGTAATAAAGGGGAAAAATGCTCTTCGATAGCATGACGAGCGATGTCCAACAATTGGGTTAATTCGCCTTTATGATAATCATTAAACCCCATTTCTCTCATTCACATGACCTCAATAATAGATGAAATGTCATGGTAGTTAATTTGACTATTTATGCAATCAATCAAGTGTGGAGAATACATTCAGTTCCGTAACAGAAGGTAACAAGATCTTCTATTCATTAAGCTGACATAGAATTTAATAAAGAAGATATTTGCGTTCATAAAAACGAATCACGCATAATAGATGGTTTTAAATTGAAGACAGAGTATAAAAATGACGATTGAAACCTTGGCAGCTTTATCTAATGTGATCATTACTCAACCTCATTGCCCTTATTGTGTGAAAGCAAAAGCATTATTAGCAGAGCGTAAGCATGAGATGGTTCTTAAAGTCTTAGGGGAAGATTTAGATAAAGCGACCATGATTGAATTCATTGAGCAAAAAGCCAATGTAACAGTGCGCACCGTGCCACAAATTATTTTAGATGGTAAATACATTGGTGGTCATGATGATTTGGTGGCGTATTTTGAGCGCCAGCAAGAAGCGGATGTTTTAATGGATTTTGATATTGAACTATAGTCACTCTGATATTTAATTATTCTTGTATCAGTTACTCTTTTAAATCAATAAAGTAGAGTGCAATCCGTTTGGAATTATATTCGAAATTTCCAATGGCGATTGTCCTACTTTTTTTAAATCTTGTAATTGATTCATTTAGTATTCTATTTTTAAATTTGTATTTATTCGCAATATTATAGATTTATATGCTGTAACTTATTAAAAATAAGAGAAAAGTTATGTAACGCTTATTCATAGATCCATTACGCTTAAAAGGTAGGGCAATCACCGAAAGGTAGACGTATGAATGTTGCTTTTTTTGGCGAATGCATCATTGAACTTAGTGGGCAACCTTTACAAAGGACGTTTGGTGGCGACACCCTCAATACCGCATTATATTTGGCCCGTTTAGGGCAATCTCGAAACCTTCATGTTTCATATGCCACAGGATTGGGCATGGATCGCATCAGTGAATCCATGCGAGTTGCGTGGCAGATTGAACACATTAATACTAACTTAGTGCGTAAAATGAAGGACAAACTACCAGGTCTTTGTTTAATTGAAACAGAGGCGAACAATCATCGTCATTTTCATTACTGGCGTAATGACAGTGCGGCAAAGTATTATTTTCATGATGTCGACTCTCCATTTGAACAAGGCATCTTGAATCAAGATTACGATGTGCTGTACATCAGTGGCATCAGTTTGGCGATTTTAACGGAAGAAGGAAAAGCCCTCCTGGTTTCTTTGTTAGTTAAGCATTGCGAACACGGTGGAAAAGTGGTGTTTGACAATCGTTATCGGGCTGCACTACAGAGTGTAAAACAAGCACAATATTGGCATTCACAGGTATTACCGCTGGCCTCTATTGTTTTATTGAATGAAAAAGATGAACAAAACATGTGGGGTGATTTAGACATCATGACTCGGTATAGCCAGTTGGGTTGTCAAGAAGTGGTAATTCAACGAAGTCATTTTTGTTCTAAAATTCTAACGGACTTACAAAGCTCGTACCCTCAAGTTGAATATGTTTCTGGTCATTCAGTGCATCGAGTGATTGATAGCAGTGCTGCAATCGATGCCTTTTCCGCCGGGTATTTAGCCATGCGCTTGCAAGGACAATCCCCAAGAGAAAGTGCAGAGTTAGGGCACCAATTATCGACACGAGTGATTCAATATCCAGGCGCAATTATTCCCAGACAAGCCATGAATGATTTAGCATGAACGATGGTTAGTGAATGTAATTTTAGCGAGTTGATCATAAGTTGAGCGCTTAATATTTTAATTGTATTTTATGGTTGACTCTTTTCTGAATCGGGTTAGAATGCAGCCCATACCTTGAAAGGTATATGTTTTAAGGAAGAAAAAATGGCGTGTTGGCAGAGTGGCCATGCAGCGGATTGCAAATCCGTTTACCT
>CAMQZF010000170.1 GCA_947039525.1 uncultured Photobacterium sp.
ATCAGTCGTATTGCGTAATAAAGTGTTCTACTTTTTCGACCATTAATTTCGAGCCAGCAACAAAGGACACGCGTTGATGTAGCTGATTTGGCTCTATATCTAAGATAGGAGATCGGCCATCGGAAGCGCTGCCACCGGCTTGCTCAATTAAAAAAGCCATTGGATTACATTCGTATAAGAGTCGTAACTTTCCATTTGGATAGGTAATTGATGATGGGTATAAATACACGCCACCTTTTAATAAGTTACGATGGAAATCAGCCACTAATGATCCTATATACCGAGAAGTATAAGGACGGTTTTGTTCTGTGTTTTCTTCTTGGCAGTATTTTATGTACTTTTTAATGCCTGTTGAGAAACGACAATAGTGTCCTTCATTTATAGAATAAATGCGTCCTATTTCTGGTGTTCTCATGTGTTTATTCGATAAGCAAAAAGTGCCTAAAGAAGGGTCATAAGTAAAACCATGAACGCCATTCCCCGTTGTGTACACTAACATGGTTGATGGACCATAAATGATGTAACCCGCTGCGACCTGTTCCCGTCCTTTTTGTAAAAAATCGGCTGAAGTGGCTGGCGTGCCAGTCGGGGATAGTCGTCGGTAAATTGAAAAAATAGTACCGACGGAAACATTAACATCAATGTTGGATGAGCCATCTAATGGATCCATGAGTACGATGTACTTGGCATCTTGGTGTTTGTGATGGTCAAATAGAATGGCTTCATCTTCTTCTTCGCTGGCAATCCCACACACCAGATGGCGAGCTTCAAGTGCCGATTTAAACGTATCATTAGCGAAGAGATCGAGTTTTTGTTGCTCTTCACCTTGTATGTTGTCGGATCCACTGCTGCCTAATATGTCGACTAATCCTGCTTTATTCAGCTCTCGCGTTACAACTTGCGCTGCAAATTGTATGGAGCTTAAGAGCGATGATAAATCACCAGTCGCGTGAGGAAAGTCGAGTTGTTGATCAATAATAAATTCATCTAAAGTCATGGTTCCAGTCATCATTGTGATTCTTTCGAATTACTATGATGGTTCATTAATCGAATTGATAATTGTTATCATTTATTTGATTGATAGGTTGTAAAAGGAAAGTAAATGGAAAATGGACAGTGCTCTTCGATTATTAATTTTGAATCGTGATCCAGTTTCAGAATGTTGAATAGTGATTATTATGGCTATGCTTTCTCCTTAATGTTCTCAGTGTGAATACTCATAAATAATTCGTAAAATTGTCACTTAACTTCAGTTATTAATACATGGGTTGTGCGTATATTTTTTAAATCTTTAATGAAAGGCTGACAGCCAAGTATGTATGGAATAACTTTCATGGTAAATAGTTAAAAGTATCAATTGGTTGACTTGATTTTAGTCATTAACTAAAAAGAGCGCTTGGACATTTTTACATGCATTTTTCTTATAAAAGCTAACGTTCTTTATTTGTCATTGGTGATTAATTCAGTGATTTTTTGTTGTCCAAAGTTTGGTGTGATTTTTAATATGTTTTTATTGAATAATTATCCGCACGAATCAAATTTGTATTTTATATTTACGATTAAACCGCTTTGTTCTCTGATAAGAGAAGAGTAAGTTGAAAAGGACAAAGTTAACGAATAATTGAAAATGTTAACTTTATTTTATATGTAATTAAAATAAAGGATTGTGACAATGAGCCATGAACTTCATATTGGTAACTGGTTACCAAAAGATAAGCAACACATTGAAACTTGGATTAGCGATCTTAAAAAACGCGTAGAAAAAGAGCCGAAACATTTGGATTTGGTTGCACCAATTCAAGAGTTTAAAGATCTTGTGGATAATGAACCAAACTTAAGCTTACTTGCAGAGAAAATGTTTAAAGATGCAGCGAAGCTAAAGAAATTGGATCCATTGGGTAATGCGGAATTAGAAAACTTTGATGATTTTCTTGTGTTATTAAATGCGATTATGACTCAAGCTCCTGAATACACTGAATACCAAGACCCTAAAACAGGCGCATTAGAGCCTTGTGGTTTGATTGGTTTTCCTATTAATGCGTTATTAGATTGGCCTATGGCAACAGATGCTGGTTATACTTTTTTTGCGAATGCATTGGTTAATCAGCAATTGAAAAAGATTCTGACTTATTGGAGTGAGTACTTAAATACTGCCGCTTCTCGTTCTGTGCTTGTAAATGACTTCCCTGATCGCACACCAAAAGTCTTGGGTTGGTTAAGTGATGTTGCTAAGCAAGAAATGGTTAATGTGGCCTGTCAGGCCTCGTCTGATGAAGCATTATTACAACAGCCTTTTGAGCACTTCTTCAATTGTGATCCAAGTGATCCTTATTTTGGTTTTAAATCTTGGGATGATTTCTTTACTCGTACTTTTGCTGATGGCGTTCGTCCAATTGCCGATGCTGAAAATGAAATTGCCAATGCGTGTGAGTCTGCGCCTTTACAAGTGGTCAGCAATGTTTCTGAAAACGCCAATTTTTGGTTAAAAGGCCAACCGTATTCTCTACAAAACATGATGGATTTTGATCCGTTAGCGAAAGAGTTTGTCGGCGGTACCGTGTATCAAGCCTTCTTAAGTGCTTTAAGCTACCACCGTTGGAACAGCCCTGTCAGTGGCACGGTTAAAAAAACCTTTATCGTCAACGGATCTTATTATTTAGGTAATCGTTACGAAGGCTTTATTAATGATAATGGTGCTGATCCAAGTGCACCAAACGATTCACAAGCTTTCTTAACGGCTGTTGCCACTCGTGCTGTGATTTTCATTGAGTCTGATAATCCTAAAATTGGATTAATGTGTTTCATCGCCGTTGGTATGGCTGAAGTTTCTTCATGTGAAATTACTGTTCAAGAAGGACAACACCTGAATAAAGGCGATGAGTTGGGTATGTTCCACTTTGGTGGTTCTACACATTGTCTTGTTTTCCGCCCTGAAGTGGAATTAGAGTTTGATTTCCACAATACAACACCTGGCTTAGACGCAAGTAATATCCCTGTGTGTTCACGTATTGCGACAGTAAAAAATTAATCAATTTTTATTGAATGGGGGATAAGTCCAATGGATTTATCCCTCATTATTTTATGTGTTGATAAATGGTGAGTTATGGAAAGTTATAAAATTGATGACACTGATCAAGTTCAATTGTTTTATATTGAAATGACTAATACTGTAGTTCGTATTCACTCTGCGACATTGGAGAGTATTAAAACGTATTCGATTGGTATTGAAGGTTGGATACACAGTCGACGGTTAACAAAATGCGATATTGTTGATGGGCGTTTATCGATTGAGTTTGATGTGAAAATGGATTGTTTAGTGGAAACGGCGTTGTTTCGTGTTCACAAAGATATTCCCTTGTCATTAGTCACATTTGAGTCTTATGACTTGCTTGAGCGCTATCCTTTGCCTTTATTTAAACGTGCTTAAAATAAAGCGGTTACCTTGATTTATGCAAGGTAACCGTTTTTATTATTATCGCTTAAGCTTCTGCAAATTCACGCAGTAATTCTTTTTGACGTTCATTTAAGTTTTGAGGCGTATCAATGGTGATTTGTACTAATAAATCTCCCGTCTGTCCTTTACGATCAGTGATGCCTTTCCCTTTCATACGGAATTTTCGACCATTTTGTGTGCCCACAGGAATGGTTAGATTTAATCGAGAATCTAATGTTGGGATTTCGACTTTTCCGCCTAAAGTAGCACTGACGAAATCGGTGTGTGCTTGGTAAATCAGATTGTTATTGTCTCTGGTGTAGTATGGGTGCGGTCTCGCTTGAATTTCGATTAAAACATCACCAGAAGGAGCCCCATTGAATCCTGGTTTTCCTTTACCGGCTAAACGAATTTTTTCACCATTCTCAATACCCATTGGGATCTTAATGTTGATTTTCTTTGTTACTTGTTGCTGACCTTCAAAGATTGGTAATTCAATGACTTTTTGATTACCAAGAATCACATCTTCTAAGTCGACATCCATTTTAAATTGAACATCTTCACCACGTTGTGGGCGAGCACGTTGTTGTCCAAATCCACCAAATGGATTACCACCACGACCACGAGAGAACATGTCGCCAAATAAATCGTCAAACTCGCCATAGCCAGCACCTGATTGCTGATATTGACGTTGATGACCAGCACCACGAGATGGATCAAAGGCTTGGTGACCAAATTGATCGTAAGCGGCACGTTTTTCTTTATCTGTTAGAATTTCGTAAGCTTCTTTAACTTCTTTGAATGTGTCTTCTGCTTTTGGGTTATCAGGATTTTTATCTGGGTGATATTTCATCGCCAATTTTTTATAGGCTTTTTTGATTTCTTTTTCTGTGGCTGACTTTGTTAGCCCTAAAGTTTCATAGTAATCGCGTTTTGACATTGGAAGACCCTTAGGGTTGCTGTTATGCTATTATTGACTGCAACCGATTGTTTCATAATCATTTTATTTGTTCAATCAATGTATCTGATTGTTGGTAGTATACTGTATTATCCATAGAGAATACGGTTTATGTACAGTGTTGTAAGTGAAATTTTAATGCACTATTTTACTGCTTTAAATTGAGCGCTAATTCGTTGAAATTATGTCGTATCTTATTAGAGAAAACACGATGAATTATACTGTTGATTGATGGGTTTATTTCTTGTTATTGCTCTGAGTGATGTTTTATTTGGCTTTGATTATTTTTATGTTTAAGATGATTTGATCATGCACCATCAATTATTTGTTGATATTAAAATGATATGGCTTTGTTAGTCGAGTGTATTTTTTTGATGATTGTATTCATTTAATGAGATCGAGCAGAAAATGAATACAGAGTATTTTATTTATTTTTGATGATGCTGTAAGTAATTTATTGAATATGAGGTAGTAATAATGGAATTTTTGAAAAAGATTGATGCAACATTAGCATCTTTTGATGAAAAATATTCTGATCAAGACAAATTTCAAAAAGAAATGGAACAAGAGGTAAAGGATAAAGAGGCAGAATCCAATAAGCCATTGGACAGTTTGGATCTAATAAAAGAAAAAGCGATTGAAATAACTCAAAAAATAGAAGAAAAATTGTAAGTGAGTCGATGATGAAAGTAAGTATTGATCCAGCTTGGGGAAAAATTATTATTGAAGCTGATAATATTAGTCTCTCTTTTTATGGTAATGAAATTTCTGTTCACCAGTTGGATGAGAATAGCTACCAATTAATCGCACCTTATGGGCGAGTGACATTAACGGCAGATGAGTTTGATAAAATCAAATCGTACATCAGCGATGAATAATAAAAGTGCGTTATGTACTTATTGTAAGTTTTTCTTATAATAGAAAAAAGAGAGTTAATTTCTTCTTATTAAAATAGAAGAAATTAACTCATTTTATTACTGAAGATAAAAGATAGACTGACTATGCGCTTTTCATTTTATCATTCTGGTGAATGACACCGTAATGTATTTACATTGCTGCGATAAAAATATCACAGATTTCTGCGTGTGTTGCTTGTTGAGGATTCGTCAGACCACAGGCATCATTTAATGCATTAGTTGCTAATACATCAAAGTCTTCTGCTTTCACGTTTAGTTCCGTTAAACCTGAAGGAATACCAATGTCTTGTGACAGTTTCTGAATGGCACTTAGTGCTGCTTCTGCACCCTCAACATCGTTCATTGCTTGAGTGTTTACACCTATTGACATTGCAACGTCTTTTAGACGGTTAGCGGATACTTTTGCGTTGTAGCGCTGAACATGTGGCAATAAAATTGCGTTACATACGCCATGTGGCAAATCGTAGAAGCCACCTAATTGGTGTGCCATTGCGTGTACGTAGCCTAATGATGCGTTATTAAATGCCATGCCTGCCATAAATTGTGCATAAGCCATTTGCTCACGTACTTCTAGGTTAGTGCCATCTTCAACGGCTGCACGTAAGTTTTTCTCGATTAATTCAATCGCTTTTAAAGCCACAGCATCAGTAATGGGTGTGGCTGCTGTTGATACGTAAGCTTCAATGGCGTGAGTTAATGCGTCCATACCCGTTGCTGCTGTTAATGAAGCTGGTTTTGGAATCATTAATTTTGGATCGTTGACAGAAATGATAGGGGTTGTGTGCTTATCAACAATTGCCATTTTAATATGACGTTCTTCATC
>CAMQZF010000171.1 GCA_947039525.1 uncultured Photobacterium sp.
ATTGGATCGCCAACATGATCATCAGTGCGACTTTCTTAACCATGCTTCATAATCTTGGTAGTTCTCATACTTTCTTAGTGTACGCGGTCTTCAACGTCATCTTTATTGGTTTGACCATTTGGTTAATCCCTGAAACCAAGAATGTGTCCTTAGAAAAAATTGAAAGCAATTTAATGGCGGGTAAAGCATTAAAGAATATTGGTGCTTAATGGGTATAGGTCATAGATTAATGGAATAAAATAAAAGGGCGCGATAAGCGCCTTTTTTATTGTGAAATACCGAGCATGGTTAAGCTCATGCGATAAGCATTGTGTAACGGCGTTAAAGAGTGTTCGATTTTGACCTGTAATGTTGCTCCAAGCCATAAAGAATACAGAGTTTGTGCTAACTCTGGTGTTGATAACACATTGCGCAAATCTTTGGAGTCAAACCCTTCTTGTAAGCAATCGGTGATCAATTTAAGTGTGTCGTGTGTGCCTTGTTGTAAGGCGTGCCTCATATCGTCAGAGAGATCGCTGACTTCGCCACTTAACTTAACAGATAAACATTGGTTATCTGTCTTTGTTTCGCTGTAATTTTGGATCCAACCTTGCCAATATTCAGTGAGTTTTTCTGTCGGTGTTTTTGTTGTGCACTGAAAGTTTTCTTCTAATACAAGGCAATATTGTTTGAAGTAATCTTCAATTAATGCAACACCTAATGCTTCTTTTGATTGAAAATAATAATAAAACGATCCTTTCGGTGTCTTTGCACTTTTCAAAATTTCAGATAGCCCCGCCGCGGTAAACCCCTTTTGTAGAATAATGGGCCGAGCACAGTTTAATATGTGCTGTCGTACATCAATGATTTCTTTTGTCATTCTTTGTGTCTCTTGAGCTCAACATATTAGATAGTATACTCAAAAAAAATCAACTAGACGACTGGTCTAATAGTGAGGTATTCTCCGCTTATTGATTCATATCACAACAAACGAGATCAGTAGTGCAATCGCAACATTATGCAAAACGTATTTTAATTGGCTATATTGGGTTGTTTCCGACTCTTTATTTGATTTTAAAATTACTGGATCCGGTGACCTCTCATATGAGTTTTCCTGTTGGTGTGTTGGTTGAAGTTTTAGTGATTGTTCCCGTTACCCAGTTGGTTTCTTTTCCTTTGGCGGGAAAATTAGTTGGTTATTTTTATCGTAAAAAATCGGCATAACTCTTAAATATGCAGTAATTTCATAGTGAATAGGATTTTTTTGCGAAGGAATACTACATGCCAATTTTTAAGTTAACCTCGCAACAGTTATATCGCCCTGCTGATATTGAGGCGTTTTCACCCGATTGTAAATCGACCAAATCATTAACACCTCTGGATGAAATTATTGGTCAGCAACGAGCGCAGCAAGCGGTTGAGTTTGCAATGTCAATTAAAGACAAAGGCTATAATATTTATGCCATTGGTCGAAATGGATTAGGCAAGCGCACCATGATGTTGCGTTATTTACATCAAGAGTTTTGTCCTGATTCCCCTCTTTTTGATTGGTGTTACGTTGCCAATTTTTCCAATACTCGTACTCCGAAAGTCTTGCCGTTACCTGCAGGCATGGGCTTAACTTTTAAGAAAGAAGTGGAAGCTTTAATTAAAAGCTTAGTGAGTGCGCTGCCGCTTGCGTTTGATAATGAACTTTACTTCTCGCGTTCCGATAAATTAAAAGAAGAATTAACCTCTAAACAAGAAAGTGCCTTATTAAGTTTGAATAAGCACGCAGAGAAGTATCACATTAATTTGAGTTTAACGTCTGAAGGTGATTATCAGCTTGTTGCATTAAATGGTGATAAACCCCATACGGAAGAGAGCTTTCTGGCTTTACCTGAAGAAAAACAACGTGAATTTGAACAGATTATTGCCAAATTAGAAAAAAAGTTACGAGCGATTGTTCGTAATTTAACCGAATGGGAAGAAGAGTTTACCAATCAATTACAAGCGTTAAATGAGGAAGTCGCGTTAGAGGTTATCCGTCATTTTATGACAAGTCTTCAAGATAAATACGATGTGATTCCTGATGTGTCGACGTATTTATTAGAGATGCAAAAAGACATGTTGGAACACATTGATATTTTTATTGAAGAAAGTGAAGAGCAGTTAGCGCTTGCTTATGCTGCTTTGGACAAGAAAATGCCGCGTCGCTATCAAGTGAATGTCCTTGTCGGACAAGAAAATGGTCAATACCCCATTGTGGTTGAAGACAACCCTAATTATCACGCCATTTTTGGTTACATTGAAAATGCGACTTATAAAGGTACCGTTTTTTCTGATTTTTCTTTAATTCGTTCAGGCAGTTTGCATCGCGCCAATGGTGGGGTTTTGTTGATGGATGCCATTAAAGTATTAGAGCGTCCTTATGTGTGGGATGGTCTTAAGCGTGCGCTTCGATCACGAAAACTGAATTTAAGCTCATTAGAACGAGAGGTGACACTTTCTGGCAGTATTTCGTTAGATCCAGAACCGATTCCCCTTGATGTGAAAATCATTTTATTTGGTGATGCGCAAACTTACCAATTATTACAACATTATGATCCTGAGTTTTCGGAACTTTTTCGTATCACTGCTGACTTTGAAGATCACATGCCACGTAATAGTGTAACTGAGCATCAATATAGCCGTTTTATTGCCAGTATTTTGCATGATAATAATATGCTGCATTGTGATCGTAGCGCCTTAGCCCGTGTGATTGAGTACAGTGCTCGGCAAGCTGAAAGTCAAAACTTACTCTCATTACATTCGGCTCAAATTGCTAACCTATTACGAGAAAGCCATTATTGTGGTAAACAAGCCAATTCAACGATTTTGCGTCGACACCATATTGAACAAGCATTACAACAACAAGCCCAGCGTGTAAATCGGTTACAAACAACATTGCTCAATGCGTTTGAAATTGATCAAATTTTATTAACAACACAAGGTTGTACCGTTGGGCAAATTAATGCGTTATCGGTGATTGCAACCAACGATCATCAATTTGGTTTGCCTAGCCGCATTACAGCAACGACAACCGTTGGAGAGGGTAAGGTTTTTGATATTGAACGTGATGTTAAATTCAGTGGGCAATCTCATTCTAAAGGAGTACGAATTTTAAGTGCGTATTTGGCCTCTCTACTCGGACAGGAAAACAGTATTCCTGTAACCACCCATTTGACTTTTGAACAATCGTATTGTGTGGTTGACGGTGATAGTGCTTCATTGGCTGAGTGCTGTGCCATTTTATCGGTGTTTGCTGATGTTCCGATTGATCAGCATTGGGCGATGACAGGTTCCATGAATCAACTGGGAGAGACTCAAGCTATTGGCGGAGTCAATGATAAAATTGAAGGTTTTTTTGATGTCTGTATGTTGAAAGGGAGGCATACAGAACAAGGCGTGATCATTCCCCGTGCAAACGTTCAAAATTTGATGCTGCGTGAAGATGTCGTTCAGGCTGTGGTCGCTGGGCAGTTTCATATTATTGCAGTGGATCACATTATGGATGCGGTGTGCATGGTCCTTCATTTTCCCTATGATTTGCCATTAGAAAACAGAACAGATTGGTTAGTACAACGAATTCAGAAAGCATTTTTTCTTTTACGCAAAATGAATTCATTACCACAAGATAAAATTAAGTAATCTCAGATAAAATATTTACGGAAAGCACCTATTTTACAGTGTAAATATTTTATTTTTTTATGGATATTCTGGTGATGCTTGAACAATAAAAGTACCAACATCGACAGCAATAACGGTGATTGATGTTCCTTTTTTTAAAGTGAGTGATGCTTCTTCGTGAGCTAACTTTAATTGCCAACGAATTCCTGAGTAATGCACAACACTGGGTGTTTTCATACTTAAGTCTGAGTCTAAAACAAAGGTTAGCCCAACAAAATCGCTTACAATATTTTGTTGAGGAGGGGATGCTTGCTGAATCTTTTTAAGTGGGCGCCATAATAACGCGGTTAATAGTCCGGCACCGATACCGCTTAATCCAATAAGAACAGGAACAGACATTGGAATCCATAAACTCGCGATAGCGCCAATAATAATCGCGGATACACCTAAAGCTAAGAGAACGATTGTTGATAAACCTAATATCCAAATCTCAATTGCTAATAAAAGGAGACCGACAATGATGGTCATGTGTGCAGCTGAAATAGTATCGTAAATAATCACTGTGCAGTCTCCTTGGTTAATCCTTAATATCGTTATTTTTTATTCAATTGTGAAATAATGGTCATCGCTTCAGCAATGGTTGATGCTGGTGTTGTGCTATTCTCTGGCAATAGAATGATGGACGACTCTTTTGCAATGGCTTGCTTTGCGGCAATCGCTTTGACGGCCAAATCAAGTTGGATTGCTTTTTGACCATTATCAGTACTGGCTACTTTACCAACGATATCGAGTGCGTCAGCTTGGGCGGTTGAAACGGCGATTAAAGCTTGAGCTTCACCTTCTGCTTTTAGTACTTGTTCTAATTTCTCTGCTTCAGCAGCCAAAACACGTGCGGCTTTATGACCTTCTGCAATGTTGATTTCCGATTGACGTTTACCTTCGGACTCTAAAATTACTGCTCGCTTTTCACGTTCAGCCTTCATTTGCCTTTCCATTGCGTCGAGTACTGAACGTGGGGGCTCTATATCTTTGATTTCATATCGGAAAACTTGAACTCCCCATGCAACTGAGGCTTCATTTATAGCGGTAACAATTGCTATATTAAGATTCTCTCTTTCTTCAAATGTTTTATCTAAAGTTAATTTACCGATCTCCGATCTCATGGTCGTTTGGGCCAGTTGAGTAACTGAAAATATATAATTATCAATACCATAGCTGGATTTGTATGGATCGATGACCTTTAAATACAGCACACCATCAACAATTAAACTGATGTTGTCTTGAGTGATCGCAGATTGGCTTGGTACATCAAAAGCTTGTTCTTTTAGGTTTTGTTTATAGGCAATTCGATCAATTACTGGAAGAATGAAATTTAGACCGCCAATCATGGTCTTATTGTATTTTCCGAATCTTTCTACAATAACGGCGGTATTCTGAGGAATGAATTTGATTGATGACCTTAAAATTAGAATAATCACTATTGCGATGAGTATCCAAATATTAAAAAATGACAGTGCAATGTTATTGATATCCATAAATAAGCCTCACTTAAGGTTTTTGTTTAAGATACGCTTTTATGAATAAAAATTCACTTGTTAATGCAGTTTTCTCGTGAAATGTTAAATTGTTTTTTAAATTTTATTCTGTTTTAAACATTTTACTTTGAATTATGTGAGCATGAATGTGCTTAAACTAGGTTAAGGGTAGAAATGAAAAAACCATTTAAATATAATAAATTATATTAATATTATTTTTGTCAATTTTTTAAATAAGAGTTAATAAGTAACTCTAAATTGCAAGTCTATATAAAAACATAGATTATAAAATATAAGTAAGCCATTAGTTATCAGTATTAATACACTATGATTTAAACTATTTTTTGTTAAAAAAATATAATCACTCTGTTTTTTAACGAAATTATATTTTAATTATTAGTTTCTATTCGTGATTTTTATTTAATAAGTTTTGTTTTTCTAAGGTGGATCATTTAATAGAATGATACATTTATTTTAGATTGGTATATATATTAAGGTGGTGTTAATACTTTTGAGGTATTGTTTTTTAAGGCTTATATTTAATGTTGAAATTGAGTTTATTATTTAGTGATAAAGTTCTATTTTTATTTCTATTTCTTCTGTTAGCATGACATAGCAAGAGAGACTCACAGGGTTGTGATGTATTTTTAGAAAAAAGGCAGATAGAAACCATCATGAATATGATTTCTCAATCATTATCAACATTATCGACAAATAAATACCTTGTAGCGATTTGCAATGTTTTTATTATGGCTTTGCCTTTATCTTTAATCGCCACTTTTTCTGATGTTTTATCTATTTTCTTTGGCAATAGAAGTTGGGATGCCATTAGTGCAATGCTCAGCTATTTAAGTCAAACAGCAATATTGCTCTTTCCCATTCTATTAAATGTCTATTTATCGACTTATTTATCAAGGATATGGCGACTACCAAAATCTGCGGCGA
>CAMQZF010000172.1 GCA_947039525.1 uncultured Photobacterium sp.
GTTAACGTGCGGTTTTACGCGTTCAAATTTTTCTTTAGACATGGATAGTCCCTCTAAGCACAGTTTCCGGTGGTATTATGACCACACAGCCAAACAATGGGATTTGTAAAAACAAGGAATTTTTAGAGAAATATGTCAAATGATTTGAAAGGAGACGTCTGAGGAGTGGTGCTGATACCCAGATTCGAACTGGGGACCTCACCCTTACCAAGGGTGCGCTCTACCGAACTGAGCTATATCAGCACTAAAAAGTTGGAGCGGGCAGCGGGAATCGAACCCGCATCTTCAGCTTGGAAGGCTGAGGTAATAGCCATTATACGATGCCCGCAAACTCGTAACTCTTAGAGCTATTCAAATTATTTGAAATATGGTGGAGGGAGAAGGATTCGAACCTTCGAAGGCAGAGCCGTCAGATTTACAATCTGATCCCTTTGGCCACTCGGGAACCCCTCCACGAGATGAAACTGGTGCCGACTACCGGAATCGAACTGGTGACCTACTGATTACAAGTCAGTTGCTCTACCTACTGAGCTAAGTCGGCTAAGTGATGCGCATTCTATTTAATGACGATTCCGCTTGCAAGAGCTAACCTCATTTTTTTTCTATTTTTTTTCCAACTGTATTAATTTTAATCATTCGCGATATTTTGCATACAATGCCAAACCTTCTAAAACCAGTTCAGAACGCTGGTTATGCATTTCGATAAAGCATTTGGGTAGGTGTTGAACTCCCCCTCCACATAAAATGACTAATGGCTTTTCTTTTAATAGATGCTCAGCTTCTTGTAGACCAAATTCAATCAATCCCAATAAAGCCGCTCGACAACCATTTTTAAGCCCATCAGCAGTATTATCTGCAAATTGAATCGCTTCACTGTGTTCACGATCAGAGAATACTTTCGCCGTATTCTCTAAAACTGAACTCATCATTAATTGATAACCGGGTGCGATCCAACCACCAAGATGTTCACCTTGCTGATTCAGCACATCAAAGGTCAATGCAGTGCCAATATCAATGATTACCGTTGATTTTTGAATTCGTTGAAAAACGGAGACAAGCGTCAACCAACGATCAACACCTAAATATTGATATTCTTGATAAGCATTTCTAACTCCAAAATCTTGTGCTGGAGTTTTCACTTGCATAGCAGGAATACCGGTCTGAGCCGCAATGCGTTGAATGGCATTTTCAACTTCAACCGGTCCAACACTCGCAAATACAATGCGTTTTATTTTTTCAAGTAGCAAAGGCTCTAGCACTAATTCAAGTTGCTTACTGGGGTATTTCCCAATAATACGAATTCCCTCTTCTTCTGAAAAGATGGCTACTTTAACAAACGTATTACCCGCTTCAATTAACAGTTGCATTTTGTCCTCTAACACTAATTTCACCGCCAACAAACGGTGTTATCCCTTGTGCTGTTTCCAATAACAATGCACCGGTATGGTTAATACCTCGAGCAATGCCTGTAATCTTTTTATCCCCCATGAGTAAAGTCACAGGGCGATTTAAATACTTATCTAATGCGTTCCAGCGATTTACAAAACCATTTAAACCCACACGCTCATATTCGGTCAGTACATCCGATAATTTTTGAATGAGGTGGCTAATGAGTTTATTACGTTGAATTTCAACAGCGCAACAGGATTGCAGATTAGTCCATGCTTGGTCGATGTCTTTTCCTTCATATTGTGACATAAAGACATTTAATCCCAAACCTATCACTAAATGAGCGGCATCTCCCGATTGCCCTGTCATTTCAATCAAGATACCCGCTAACTTTTTATCTTCAACAAACAAATCGTTAGGCCATTTAACTTGAACACCTTGAGCGCCAAATTCCGTTAATGCTTCGGCGACAGCAATGCCCACAACCAGACTTAATCCCATTGCAGCTGCGATGCCTTCATCCAAACGCCAATACATAGAAAGATAAAGATTGCTGCCAAAAGGCGAAATCCATTGACGCCCTCTGCGACCTCGTCCAGCTTCTTGATATTCAGCCAGACACACACTGCCTTTTTGCATTTGCCCAATGCGATCCATAAGATATTGATTTGTTGAATCAATAACTGGAATAACGTCTAAATGAGGGCATTGACAAGCCGCTAATATGATGTCGCGATTTAATAACTCAATCGGATGAGAAAGACAATAACCTTTGCCTTGAACTCGATATAAATCTAAGCCCCAGCTTTGTAATATTTTGATATGCTTGGCGACGGCAGAGCGAGTAATACCAAGCATCTCTCCCAAGATTTCCCCTGAATGGAAATGCCCATCAGACAACATGTTGATTAAAGCTAAACGAGTCTGATTACTCATGATGTTGGCACTCAGCTAATGATGTCTCCTGAGTTGCGCCCATAAAGCGAACTTCGTGTTGTAAAGCAACGTCAAATTTTTCTTTTACAGTATCAACAATATGCTGAGCCAGTTGAATAATATCATTTGATGTTGCATTGCCTGTATTGGTTAAAACCAACGCTTGTAATGGGTGTACTTGCGCACCACCAATGCTAAACCCCTTTAGGTTACATTGATCAATTAACCAACCCGCTGCCAACTTCAAGGAACCGTTACCTGCTTCATAACTTGGCATTTCAGGGTATTGCTTTTTCAATTCGTGAACAGTAAAAGAGTCCACAACTGGGTTTTTGAAAAAACTTCCAGCGTTTCCACACAATTGAGGATCGGGCAGCTTTTCTCGACGAATTTGGCAAATGGTATCGAAAATAAGAGGTGGCGTTAACTCTGAAATTGCTAACTGCGCTAATGGGCCATAGTGCACTTTAGGCTGCCATTGTTTGGATAAGCGTAATCCCACCGATGTAATGATGTGGTCGGCACTAAGCTGATGTTTAAAAATGGATTCACGATAACCAAATTGACACTCATCGGCGCTCAATCGAAGGCTTTCTCCGGTCTGAATATTAAGGACATCCACATAATCACAGACATCTTTTAACTCCACACCATACGCACCAATATTTTGAATGGGCGAAGATCCAACACAACCCGGAATTAAGGCTAAATTCTCTAAACCCGGCATATTTTGATCAACGGTCCATTTCACCAGATCATGCCAATTCTCACCACCACCGACATGAAGTAGAAAGTCACTTTCTGACTCTGTCACTTCAATACCTTTAATGCGATTGATGACAACAACCCCTTGGTAGTCATCACAAAATAATAAGTTACTGCCATGTCCGAGCATCAATTTCGGCAAAGCCTGATATTCAGAACATTGCCAAATGGTCCGTAAATCTTCAACGGACTCGGCAATCACAATGTGGGCGGCTTGACGATCAATGCCAAAAGTATGATATGGCGCTAATGAGTGTTCACTGACAATGTTCATGATGATTTATAACCAGAGCTTGATACTATTGGGCGCACAGTCTAACGTATTCATTACTTACATGCAGTTATTTCCCATGATGCCACTTACATACCACGTTTTAACCCCTATCCGATTTCCCTTAGTCAATCGGTTTTATAAGAATCATTACCCATCAGGCAAAGCAAAACGCGATGAAATCATTTGGATTGGTGAGAGTTCTCAAGCATTGATCTGTGCCGTTCGCTTTCAATGTTACGCTGATTATCAGTTAATGACGGGTATGGCTGTTCATTCGGAACATCGTAATCAAGGTATTGCCAGTGCTTTATTAAAGGCTACTCAATCCCAGTTGAAAGAGAGATCTTGTTACTGTTTTGCTTTTTCACATTTGAGTGCTTTTTATCAAACACACGGATTCAAGATCATTGATACTCAAGAACTGCCAAGCGACTTACGACCTCGTTTTGAGCGTTATAATCAACATGGCAAAACCTTGATTGCCATGCAATATCAAAGCTAACCCTCAACATTGGTCATTCCACTTCATATCTGACAAGGCAATCACTTTTCTTATTGCCTTTTCTGTTATAATTTCCCGCTTAATCTTTAAATTTCGCAAATATTGATCGCGTAAACGAGGCGGTAATGGATTCAGCTATTGCAAATCGGCAACGTATTGAACTTTTGCCTTGTATTGCTCATAAGCCCGAAAAACTCGACATTCTTTTGGATGCGGAGACTTTTCGTGAACGACTGCACCAAGCAATTAATCAAGCCACAAGTCGCATTTATTTGGTTGCTTTGTACTTACAAGACGACGATGCAGGACGCGCTATTATTACAGCGCTCTACGATGCAAAAACTGCCAATCCAGATCTAGACATCAAAGTCTTTGTCGATTGGCATCGAGCGCAACGTGGCTTAATTGGTGCCGACAAGTCTGCGGGTAATGCCGCGATGTATCATGAATTTTCAACAAAGTATCCACACTCAATTGAGATCTTAGGTGTCCCCGTTAGAAACCGAGAGGTTTTTGGTGTGTTACATCTGAAAGGCTTTGTGGTTGATGATACCGTGATCTATAGCGGTGCAAGCTTAAATGATGTGTATTTAGCACAGCATGATCGTTATCGTTACGATCGTTATCATTTATTTCATAATCCAGAATTAGCCAACAGTATGGCTCAATTCATTATTGAAAATTTGTACAACAGCCCTGCTGTTACGAGTTTGAATGATCTTGAACGCCCAGATCCAAAAGTACTAAAGCAAGCAATTAGAGATTTGCGTCTTTGCTTACATCAAGCCAGCTATCACTATAAAAAAGCCTTTGTCGACGAATATCATGTTGGTCTAACGCCATTAGTCGGATTGGGTAAGCGCCGAAATGAATTGAATAGTCACATTTGCACATTAATTGCGAGTGCTCAAACTGAACTGACTATTTGTACACCCTATTTCAACTTTCCTAGAGTCGTCAGTCGTGAAGTGCAACGAGCGATTCGTCGAGGTGTGCGAGTAACAATCATTGTTGGTGATAAAACAGCCAATGATTTTTATATCCCACCAACAGAAACGTTTAAAAGCATTGGTGGATTGCCGTATTTATACGAAATTAATCTTCGTAATTTTGCAAAATACAACGAAGCTGCGATTGCTCGTCGACAATTAGCGATTCACCTCTGGAAAGATGGTGATAATAGTTTCCACTTAAAAGGACTGTGGGTAGACCAAGAGTTTATGTTGGTAACAGGTAATAACCTAAACCCGCGAGCTTGGAAGTTAGATCTTGAAAATGCCATTCTTATTCAAGATAAACACGGATTACTTAAAGAGAAGCAGCAACAAGAACTCGATGCTATCTTGACTCATACGATATTAGTTGGCAGCTATAAATTCATCGAAAAAGTAGAAACTTATCCACTCCCCGTTAAAAAGCTCATCAAACGAATTAAACGGGTTAAAGCTGATCATTTATTGAATCAAATTTTATAAGGATGGTTCATGATTGCGAGTATTGATGTTGACCCACAATTAACCTTCACGCCTAAGTGCCCTGATGAACTTCCAGTTCCAGAGGGTGATCATATTGGGCCTGCACTCAATGAGCAGGCTTCGCTTGCTCATTTTAGAGTTCTGACAAAAGATGCGCACTCCCCTCATGCTGTTTGGGTTATAGAAACACATCAAACGATGCTTCAACCACTTGATTATCCAAATGCTGATTTAACTTGGGTAAAACATGCGATTCCTGGTACACAAGGTTTTAAAATCCTTTCAGATCTTCCTGAAATAACAGAGTATGACCATGTTATTTGGAAAGGGATAGAGCCGACTTTGCATCCCTATGGGGCTTGTTACCATGATTTAAAAGAAAAACTGAGCACGGGACTTATTGAATGGTTACAAAGCAGAGATGTTGATACGGTTATTGTTGGTGGATTAGCAACGGATTACTGCGTAAAGATCACCGCATTACAACTTAAGCAAGCTGGCTTTACCGTTATTGTTAATCTGTCAGCTTGCCGTGGATTATCCGAAATCTCAGTTCAGTCAAGCTATACCGAACTCAGACAAGCTGAAATACATTTATGCCATAGCTTTGATGATGTAAAACGCTTGCTGTAATTCAAAATTAAAAACATTTATCATAAAATCCACATAGAATTAATGTGGTTTTTTTAGATATATTGACATAATAAAAAAGCCCCAGTCTTTCGACTGAGGCTTTAATAAGTGGCGGAGCGGAC
>CAMQZF010000173.1 GCA_947039525.1 uncultured Photobacterium sp.
TTCGGCGTTATGGGTGTTGGCGTATGACCATGTTCACCTTTACCACCATCATGAGAGGGCGTTGGTTTCGGTGTTATAGGTGTTGGTGTATGACCATGTTCACCTTTACTACCATCATGAGGCGGTAAGGGCTTCGGCGTTATGGGTGTTGGCGTATCACCATGCTCACCTTTACCACCATCATGAGGTGGTGTTGGCTTCGGTATTATGGGGGTTGGCGTATCACCGTGCTCACCCTTACCACTATCATGAGATGGTGTTGGCTTCGGCGTTATGGGTGTTGGCGTATGACCATGTTCACCTTTACCACCATCATGAGGGGTCGTTGGTTTCGGCATCACTGGTAATGATATATTTTCATTAACAAATGAAACGACATCAGCATGAGCAATCACTTGGGTATTATCATACTCAATAACCGTTTCTGGCATTTCCGATGAACCCGAGTTAGCGTGTCCCGCTAAAGGGTGTGGAATATTATGCCCAATGGGTAAATGATGACTAATGTCATATTCAATTGACTCTCTAACAGCTTGAGCGGAAAGATGTTCATCTTTCGCCTTATGATTCAATTCTACAGGCTGTAATGAAGGAAAATCAGGCGCGTGCAGTGATTGAGTCGGTTCATGATGTTGTTCTAAGGAGGGCTTTTTATTACCCGCTTTATTCAACAGCTCAGACTTACTGTCTTGCATTCTTCTTAACCTTATAATATTCAGCCTACCAGAACATATTTACATTCATAGCAAACAAATATATGAATTTTGTTACATAATAATCTTGAATCCATCAGAATAAAATCGAGAACTTACTCTAATTTATAATTTTTCCAAATAAGTTAATGATTAATGATGCAGATCAGTAATCGGTGTAAATAAAAAAGCCTCCATTAAGGAGGCTTTTTACTAAATTAATTTACGTACAACTTCCAAATCCTCTGGTGTATCCACACCTGGGGGCGGTGCTTCAATCGCCACTTCCACATGAATTTTTTCACCATGCCATAACACACGCAGTTGCTCTAACGCCTCAATGTGTTCTAATGGACTAGGCTCCCACGCTAAGTAGGTTTTAATAAACCCAGCTCGATACGCGTAAATACCAATATGGCGCAACAAATCACGATGAATTTCTGGTGGTTTTTTTGAGAAGTTATCACGATCCCAAGGAATCGATGCTCGACTGAAATACAATGCAAAGCCATTTTTATCAGTGATTACTTTAACTGCATTTGGATTAAACACTTCATCAGCGTGATCAATTTCCACAGCTAAGGTCGCCATCGGCACTTTGTTACGCGCTAAATTATCCGCCACTTGACGAATAATGACTTCTGGAATCAATGGTTCATCGCCTTGAACATTAACGATAATATGATCATCAGGCAATTGATAACGCTCAACCACTTCAGCCAAACGCTCAGTTCCTGATTGATGATCCGTACGCGTTAAACAGACTTCACCACCAAATTCCGTAACCACATCAACAATACGTTGATCATCAGTAGCCACAATGACTTTCTCAGCACCAGATAAACACGCACGCTCATAAACCCACTGCACCATTGGCTTTCCACCAATATCAGCCAAGGGCTTTCCCGGTAAACGAGAAGATTGATAACGAGCAGGAATAATTACAGTAAAACTCATGATTCCATTTCCTCTAAT
Source organism: uncultured Photobacterium sp. (assembly GCA_947039525.1). GTDB lineage: Bacteria > Pseudomonadota > Gammaproteobacteria > Enterobacterales > Vibrionaceae > Photobacterium. The sequence continues at coordinate 1,668 of CAMQZF010000173.1, forward strand.
GTCATGGAACGCGCCTCGTTCTCTAACAACACCGGAATACCCTCTTTAATCGGATAAGCTAAACGATCAAATCGACAAACCAGTTCATCCGTGTTTTTCTGATATTTCAATTTTCCCTGACAAACAGGGCAAGCGACGATTTCAAGTAAGCGATGATCCATAGTGTTCCTTTACCTCAATGATTCGCTGAATTAATTGATTAGCCGAATCGGTGGGTATATCCGCATTAACCGGAAGATACCACCAATTATCTTGTGCAAATGCAGAACATTTTACCGCATCTTTTTCTGTCATCAATAATGATTGAGAGTGAGTTGTTAATGCATGTAATGATTCGTAAGAGTAAGCTTGATGGTCGGGAAAACCATGACATTCTAAAGGAGATAAGTCTAGAGCGCGTACTGTTTGAAAAAAGCGCTCGGGATACCCAATCCCAGCCATTGCAACCACAGACTCAAATGCCTCCGATGACTGTATTTGACCTGTTTTAACATTGATCCACTGGCTTGGTTTTAACATCATGGGAATCTCATCCTCTAAAGCCATTCCCCCATTACAGATCTTAAAATCAACGTCCAACAATCGCTGACACGACTCTCTCAATGGTCCAAGCGGCAACAATTTTTGATTACCAAATCGACGCTGTCCATCAATCACGACAATTTCTAAATCTCGCGCTAAAGCATAATGTTGCAATCCATCATCAGTAATGATGATGTCCACCTTATTTTCAAGCATAGCCACAGCTTCTGAACGTATCGGTGAAACAACCACTAACGCCTGAGTACGTTTTGCAATCAACACAGGCTCGTCACCAGAAATATCAGTAGACGTTGTTGAACTCACTTCATAAGGGTAATAAGGAGCTTTCCCGCCATAACCACGCGAAACCACACCAACTCTGAAACCTTTGGCTTGTAATTGCTCGACCAGCCATACAACAACGGGGGTCTTTCCATTACCACCCGCTGTAATATTTCCAACCACAATCACTGGAACCGAAGCTCGATAGACTGGCTTTTTTCCAATGTCATATTGATGGCGACGTCGACTACTCAAAAATGCAAATAATCGGCTCAATGGATAAAGAAAAGGCCAGCATAGCCATTGCCACCAAGGCTGGCCAAACCACAATTGTTCAATTAACTTCATTATTCACCAAATTGGATTCGATGCAATTGGGCGTAAGCTCCGCCAATAGTCAATAATTCATCATGTGTGCCACGCTCAACAATATGCCCTTCATCCACCACTAAAATCTTATCGGCATTTTCAATGGTTGATAAACGGTGTGCAATCACCAATACCGTTCGATCTTTCTTCAGCTCATTCAATGCAGATTGAATCGCACGCTCAGATTCGGTATCTAACGCTGATGTCGCTTCATCTAAAATCAACACGGGTGAATTACGCAATAATGCACGAGCAATTGCCAATCTTTGACGCTGACCACCCGACAAACTCACGCCATTTTCCCCAATTTCGGTATCTAACCCCATTGGCATTTCTTTAATGAAATCCATCGCATACGCTTGAACGGCCGCACGTTCAATATCTTCTCGCGTAAACTGATTACCACTGGCATACGCAATGTTATTCGCAATAGTATCGTTAAAAAGATGCACATTTTGAGAGACGACAGAAACATGCTCACGCAAATTGGCCAACGTATAATCATAAATAGAATGATGATCTAACGTGATATCACCCTCTTGAATATCATAAAAACGCGTTAATAAGTTGGCTATCGTACTCTTACCTGAACCGGAACGCCCAACTAACGCAAACGTTTTTCCAGCCGGAAGTGTAAAACTCACATCCTCCAATGCGGGCGTATCTTTTGAAGAATAAGTAAAGGTTATGTTATTTACAGAGAGGTCACCCTTCACACGATCAACCACAAGATGACCCGTATCTTTTTCCGTTTCCAGTTCCATTAATGAGAACAAGGATTGGCATGCCGCCATACCACGTTGGAATTGTGAGGTTACACCCGTCAATGATTTTAATGGACGCATTAGGCCAAACATCGCACCAAACACCACCGCAAAAGCACCCGGCGTTAAGGTGTCACGAATGGATGGTGTATTTGCCAATATCAGTACGACCACCAGCGCCATCGATGCGATCAATTGAATAATAGGATTCGCAATTGCCTGTGCAGAAACCAATTTCATCGTTTGCTGACGCATATGGTTACTGACTTTTTCAAAGCGTGATTGTTCAACCTCCTGACCACCAAAACTTAAAACAACCTTATGGCCTTTTAACATTTGCTCTGATGAGGTGGTTACCGATCCCATTGCGTCCTGCATACCCGCTGAAATTTTACGGAAACGACGAGAAACTACCGAAATACTGTAAGCGACAACCGGAGCAATCACTAATAAAATGACGGAAAGCTGCCAACTGTTCCAAAACATCAAAACAATCAAACCAATAATTGACGCACCTTCTCGAACTAAGCTGACCAAAGCACCACTTGTCGCATTCGCCACTTGTTCAGAATCATAGGTAATGCGTGAAAGTAGTGCACCAGAAGATTCTTGATCAAAAAAGCTCACAGGCATCTTCATAAAATGGTTAAACATTTGACGACGCAAGCGCATCACCACATGTCCTGAGACCCAAGAAAGACAATAACCAGATAAGAAACTACTGATGCCTCGAACAACCATCAAAATCACTAAATAGATGGGCATACGAGCAAGGAAATTGGAATCAATGGAAGACAAACCACCAAAGCTGTCATCCAATAATGGCTTTAACATGGAGAGCATCAAAGTATCACCCGTCGCATTCACGATCAGTGCTACGATGGCTACGATTAATCCGGCCTTATATAACGTGATGTGCGGCCAGAGACGCTTAAAGGTTTCCCAAGTTGTTAAATCCGATACTGGCTTGGTTAGTTGTGTCATGTAAACCCAAAGAGAAAAAAAACAATGCTAACTATTCTACTCTGACCTCGGCTTTGCGCCAAATAAGTTACTGAATTGGTCTAAAAGATGGTCGAAACCACGCCTTTTTTCTCAATCGTTGGAGCATAACAGCAATTTTACCGTCTTGAATCGTCAAGCTAACCTGTCCCGTTTTAGCTGTATTCAGCCAAATAGCGCCTTTTTCTTGATATCGACGCTGAACCTCTTTTTTGGGTAATTGCCAACGATTAAAGCGTGCCGTAGAAACTAAAGCATATTGAGGGTCCATCTTTGATAACCACGTTTTTGTAGAAGAACTTAAACTGCCATGATGAGGAACCAATACGACATCGATATCAGATAAATCAGTCACTCGCAGCAGCAACAGTTCAGCAACCGCATCAATGTCCCCCGTCAATAATACAGATGTGGGATTATCAGGAAATTGCTTCACATCAGATACTTTCACCACACAAGAGTGAGGATTGTAAGCTCGGTAAACTAAAACAGGAGGCCATAACATCTCAAAGGTCAAATTATGCCAAATCCACTTTTCACCCTGTACACAAGGCAAAATATTCTGAAAACTACTCGCTGCTCTTTTGGGTATCTCACTGCTACGCAGCCAAACCTCAGACCATTGACTCTGTAAATAATCAAGCCCACCAGCATGGTCACTGTCACCATGACTCACAATAATTCCAGCAAGTGAAGGCTCTGGACGCGACAATAACCAAGGTTGAACCACAGATTGTGCCCAGTTACCCTTCTCCCAGGCGGCCTCGGTATCATAAAGAATTTGCTCGCCTTGATGTTCAATCGCCAGCGCCAAACCATGCCCGACATCAAACATATGCAATTCCCATTGTTTACGCTCTGAAAAATAAGGAGCTAGTCCAATTCCCATCCAACAAAACACAACAGTTAATTGCCACCGCCACATGCGCTTCCGTAACACCCACAACAAAATCGCAGAGAGTAAACCACCACACACGATAATAAACTCAAGACGAGTAAGTTCTAGCCACCCAAAACTCGACCATGCCATCAAGCGAAATAATGGCCATAAGCTCCAATCCGCAAACCAAAATAAAGCATGGCTGATCACTGGGATCCACAGAAACAAAAGTCCAAGTAAAATACACGGTACAGTGATAAAACTCACTAATGGTACCGCTACCAAATTCATTAATGGCGCCAAAAGTGAAAAGCCACCAAATAATGCAAATTGAATGGGCAACAAACCGACACAAAGCACACACTGAAGCAAGCAGTAACGCTGAAAAACCAATATCAACGACCACTTAGCATTCGTAACAAACACATTCCAGTGCATCGCAAAAAATAAAACCGTTACAGCGCCAAATGACAACCAAAAACTGCTTGAATAAAAACTCAATGGAAAAACAAATAAACATAAGGACAAAGTCACCCACAACAAGCGCCAAAATGACCATTTTGTGCACATTTGCGTTAACCCTAACCACAAT
>CAMQZF010000174.1 GCA_947039525.1 uncultured Photobacterium sp.
CCAGCAGATCCCATTCTTGGGCTAACCGAAGAATTCAAAAACGACCCTCGTGAGAACAAAATCAACTTAGGTGTTGGTATCTACAAGGATGAACTTGGCAATACCCCTATTTTACATTCAGTCAAAAAAGCCGAAACCCGCTTATTAGCAAAAGAAACCACCAAATCTTATCTCGGCATTTCTGGCACAGCGGAATATGCCTTAGCAGTACAACGTCTTCTTTTTGGTCAACAAGCCGCAGTTATTAATGAAAAACGTGCTCATACAGCCCATGCTCCTGGTGGTACAGGGGCGCTTCGTGTTGCAGCAGAATTTATTAAACGTCAATTAGACGATGTCACAGTATGGATCAGCAATCCCACATGGGCGAATCATTTCGGCGTTTTCAGTGCCGCAGATGTAAAAACAAAAACGTATCAATATTATGATTCCGAAACCAGAGATCTGAATTTTATGGGTTTGCTGAATGATTTAGAACAAGCGCAAGCCGGCGATGTGGTTCTACTTCATGGATGCTGTCATAATCCAACAGGCATTGATCCAACGACGGCTCAATGGGAGCAACTGGCTCAATTATGTGAAAAACGTGGATTGCTGCCTTTATTTGATTTTGCCTATCAAGGATTTGCATCGAGTGTCGAAGATGACGCGGCAGGTCTTCGTATTTTCAACGCCATTTGCCCTGAATTATTAGTCGCCAGCTCTTTCTCTAAGAACTTTGGCTTATACAATGAACGTGTAGGTGCTTTCACATTAGTTGCAAAAAATGCAGAGCAAGCCACAACAGCCTTTAGCCAAGTTAAAAGCATTGCTCGTGTCTTATATTCAAACCCTCCCGCCCATGGTGCAGCCATTGTTACAGAAATCCTCAATTCTGATGAATTATGTCAGGAATGGCATCAAGAGGTCGCTGATATGCGTGTACGCATTAAAGAAATGCGTACTTTGTTTGTAACTACATTAAAAGAATTGGGTGTCCAAGCAGACTTTCGCTTCATTGAAAATCAAAATGGGATGTTCTCTTTCTCTGGATTAAACCCAGATCAAGTTCGTCGTTTAAAAGAAGAATTTGCCATTTATATTGTTGGTTCAGGAAGAATCAGCGTTGCTGGTATGACCAAAGACAATATGCTACCACTCTGTAAAGGCATTGCTGCAGTGTTATAAAAAGAATCCAGAATCATTAATAAGCGGTCACTCAACTGGCCGCTTCTTTATTTTTCTTTTTTTCTAACATTAATACATTATAAAACAGCTCTTTCTCATATTGACGATCCAATTGTTCTCGCCATGGACGATCATACACTGGCACCAAATAAAACTGCTCCCGAGATGTATCAGTCACAAATGCCATACCATGCTGCATTAATTCATAATGGATATCATGAACAAATCCCAAAGAAAAACTCTGTCGTCCCGTCAAGCGATTAATATCATCTCGAGTGAGCGACACTCCTTGTTCTTCCTCGACGAAACGTTCTCGCAGCCACTCAGAAAACTCACGTGCACTAATCATTGTCATCGTGTTCTGCCCCTCACTACCTACTCAATGCCGAACAAGCGTATTCATTAATATATAAGTTATAGCAAAAAACCACCTAACCAACAGGAAAGAACAAGAAATTACGATAAAGTTAAATTTTCTTTTCAAAAAAACAAAAAATGCCTTAAATCTGACTTATTGATTTTATTAACAATAATAGGTCATCTATCATCAATCAATCAAAAGCACTACATCATAAAATCCTCAGTTCGTCTTATTTTTGATAGTACGAAAAAGCCACATACTCAGAGTAAAAAAATGCCTTACACTTAATAAAAACCAAAAAATGACCACATATTACTCATAAGGAGTGGCCACAAGATCATGATGGAAACTCAATTTATTAAGCCAGCAAAAACATATAAAAAAAGTATCCAATATGCCTGCCTGCTCCTAATGGTTATCATCGGGACGATTACGTTATTTGTTATTCCACAGCAAGAAGAAAAACAAGCTTACTTATGGCTAACACTGTTTATTGCTGCTTTATGCTTCAGTTTCTTTTATTACTATAAGAGCCAAGAAAAAGCCTTCACACTCACTTTTATGCATTTACATTATCATTGCCGAAAAGGTGGATGGTTTGCTCGTTGGCAAGACATACAAAGCATAGGTCAAGCACAACTCAATCACCAAGGCTGGTATCAGCCTTTACCTTGGATTGGCATAAAATTAAAAGAATACGATACGTTTGTACAAACCATTAGCCCAAGACTTGCCGCTAAATTTTTGCTTGAAGATAAAACATTATTATTAATGGCTTACCGAGCACAGCCTGAAATGCCGTACAACATAGATGAGTTATTGTTTGATGACACCGAATACATCAGCAAAAAAGGAGATAAATTTACAGGGCTACAAGCAATGTTGGCCAATAGAATGAAATATAATCGAGAATATTTTGATTTTGATTTTTTTATCTCAGAAGAACATTTTGAAGGGGAAATTGGCAATTTTATCGGATTATTACGGCGATATTTAGCACAATCATCACATTATGAAGAGTCAGTATTACCAACGAAGCAGAAAGAATAAACGGTCAACATACAAAGATTAACCGCTTACATAATAAAATTTATCGACTTAATACGAAGATAATCAATCAGCTACAAATGGGTTTGTTTTACGCTCATGCCCAAAAGTAGAAAGTGGACCATGACCTGGTACAAAAGTCACATCATTGCCTAATGGCCACAATTTATTCTTAATAGAGGCCACTAAGGTAGCATGATTACCACGAGGAAAATCACTGCGTCCCACCCCACCTTTAAACAAAACATCACCAACAAATGCCATCTTCGATTCAGGATGATGCAAAATCACATGCCCCGGTGTATGTCCCGGTGTATGCCATACATTTAATGTCTCATTACCAACAGTAATCGTATCACCCTCATCTAACCAACGTTGAGGTTCTAGAGACGGTGTCATTGGAAAACCAAACATATCACTTTGCTGTGGTAGTGCCTCTAACCAAAAGGCATCTTCTTTATGAGGGCCCACAATCGTAACATTTAATGCATCCGATAACGCTTGAGCACCACCGACATGATCTAAATGCCCATGGGTTAAGATAATCTCGGTCACTTCAAGCTGTAAAGCTGATAACTTCTCAAGAATAACTTCAATGTCACCACCAGGATCGACCACTACCGCTTGATGTGTTTCATCACACCAGACAATAGAGCAATTTTGTTGATACGAGGTCACAGGCACAATCGTATATTGAAGACTCATTGTTCTTTCTTCCTAACGAGAAAATAAAACCGCTAGGATAGCATGAGGATGACAAAAAAATAATGTGGTGAATCAGACAAAAAAGGGCTTCTCACTTAATGTATCCTCACACTTAGCTTACCAACGACGTACTGGCCCTGTATCAATGTGTATAAAATTACTTCTTGGGTAATAGCCGACACCGCCGAGTTTCAAATCCAAAGCAGCAGTACGCACTCGAGATAAAGAAACCCCTTCTAAGTTGAAGTCAATCGCTTGCCCTTTCATATGAAAGCTTTTCGTGGCAACTCCCCCCTTCTTTTGCAACATTTTATTTGTCGCAGGAGAGCGGTAACCCGAAATAATATTCACCTGACCTTTATGACCTAAGGCTTGTTGAATATTCACTAAACCATCAAATAAACGACGATCCATTCTTGCTGATTCATTACGACGAAAATCTCGACATAAATGATTCAGTTTCGATAATTCCGATTTTAAATAATATTTCCCATTAAAATACACCGTTTCTAACTCTTCATGAGTATGCAAATTACACATCGATAATGATCGAGATGCTTGTGACTTAAATGGACTGGCTATGACAAAATTGGGCAGTAAAAGAGAACCTAGCGCAGCAGCACCACCAGCCAAACATAACTGACGGCGCTTGTTATCAATTTTAGACATTTACGAAACAACCTATTCAGATTAAACCTTGGCTTAGCGCCCCCTAGAGCCAAAACTTTAACCTTACTCACCAGAGCAGTCAAACCTCTAAAATGTAACCATTTACCTTGTTTCATCATAATAATAAGGCTAAGCCTTCATTTTAAAGTGATTTATCGCTTTACAACAGACGTTGCCTTTTGATTATTTTGAGATCCCGCTATCAGTTTATCATAGCTATAAACGTCATTTCGATAATGAATCTGCCCATTATCTGCCACCCACGCCGTTTGATAGATCAAATGGACTGGAATATGATGACGAAGTCCTACCGTCTTTGTCTTTTTACGAGATTTAAGTGAACGTAAACGTTTATCTGAGACGCCAGAATTCTGCAATAAAATTGACGCTAACTTCTCTGCTTGTTGCACTCGAATACACCCAGAGCTGAAGGCACGAGTCGATTTATTAAATAAGCGTTTAGAAGGCGTATCGTGCAAATAAATCGCGTTTTTATTCGGGATGATAAATTTAAATCGACCTAAGGCATTTCTGCGCCCTGGCTTTTGTTGTAATCGATAGGGAAAGGACTTACTAGACACTCGATGCCAATTAATCGCGCTGATTGGAATTTGTTCCGAACTTCCCCAACTGCGTAATACTTTAAAATTATTACGCGATAAATAGCCACGATCACGTTTCATTTTTGGCAAAATATCTTTACGTGTGATCGACGATGGAACATTCCAATACGGATTAAACACCACCGATTTTACCTCTGTATTCATCATGGGGGTTTGACGAGTCGGTTTACCCACAATGACTTTGCTATTTAGCACTAACTTATTATCAATCCAAAGATTCAATTTATAATTAGGAATATTCACGATTAAAGCCGAATCCCCATTCACCTCCCATAAACGCAAACGTTCGCTATTTAAGGCTAATAACCGAATACGATCAGAAGCGTTTAACGTTAGCCAGGCATAAGTTTTTGGCCCCAATACACCATCAGGATTTAAGCCATGACGCTCCTGAAATAACTTCACAGCCTTCACTAGAGTACGAGATAAATGCTGAGTCTTTCGATTACGCAGTAAACGGGCTTTTTGCGGCGGTAAATCGCCAACATATTCTAAAATATCAATAATTTTATTGGCTTGTCGTAAATACCCTCCCGGACGCACTAATCGACGTGATTTTAATCTCGGCCATTGCTTTTCCACATCTTGTAATCGAACAATTTCTTGCATCATCGTTGTATGTTCTTCACTGTTTGGTGTTAACGCATCCAAAAAGTAATACAATTGACGACGCTCAAGCGCATTTAATAATCCATCTTGATAACTTTGTGAAGGCAAAGGCAAATTCACCTCAATTCCCTCCCCAAATAACCACTGATCACCAAACTCAGACACACCATCCAAATAACTGAGATAACTTAAAAGTGTGTCTGTTGCCAACACATCATAAGCTCGCCAATCGCCTTGTTTTTGATGTTCTTTTAATAAGCGTAAACGATGAGAAAAATCAGGGCTTAATTGTGCCAAAGAAAGCGTTGTTAATAATGAATACAATCGCTCAGATGCCATATCATCTTGCCAAATTGGCGTATAGCCCACAGCATAATAAAGCTCAGCCAATTTGTTTGAATACTGAATCGCATCGACATCTTGCGCCACTTCAGAAATCCATGCCACAGCTTGTGATGGTGGATCAACGTGAGTTAAATATTCCGTCGATGGTGAGGGTGCTGTTTCTTGTAACGCTTCACTGGGTGCTTGAGTTGCTGCCAACACAGACAGCGACGAGAAGGACGCAATAACAATCGATGTCCAAACAGAAAGAATCGATTTTCTCATCTTATTCCCCTAACTAACATTGAACCCAAAAAGTACATAAATGAACTTAAATGTAGTCAGAGTAAAAAAGGGAATTTGTTGCATTATTAGAACTTTTCTAAGACATAGATGAAAATCTATGCCTATTTAAAGAGGATTATCTCAAATGAAAATAAAAAAAGACTTATGAATGAATGAGAAAGCCTTTTTCAACATAACGAAAAAAGAGAGGCTCGTTAGTACTTTTATTTATGATATTTTTAGCCTTAAAACATCATGACTGAGTAAACATCATAACGAATTTAAGA
>CAMQZF010000175.1 GCA_947039525.1 uncultured Photobacterium sp.
AAACCGTCAGATACAACAAAGCCCCAATCTTTCGATTGAGGCTTTGTTTGAAATTTGGTGCCCGAGGGCGGACTTGAACCGCCACTCCCGAAGGAAACGGATTTTGAATCCGTCGTGTATACCAATTTCACCACTCGGGCTGATGGAGTGAATTATACGTATTTCACTCACAGCCACAAGCTTTATCTTTATCTTTTTAATAAAAAACAATTCAATTGCGTTTAAATGAAACAAAAAAAGAGATATCGCTCACAAGTCATACGCAACTTAATTCAATAATGTGATCATATTCATTCAATTCTCTTTTTCTCATTGCTTGTGATTACATTTTTTTATTAAGTTACGTCATTATATTCAGCTTAGGCATACCTTATGAAGCACACTCTTTCTGATATTCAACAAGCTGGATTCTTCAAACGTGCTGGCGCATGGTTATACGATGGATTTGTTATTTCCGCGATTTTAATGCTAGTCGGTGCCATCATTATGGGTATCGTGAGCTTACTGGCTTACAGTCAGCTGATCAGTCTAGAAGGTTACGCCGATACCAGCGCTTATTTAACGATGCACCCAAGAGCAAGTCTTATTTATACTGCCAGTTTAGGTACGAGTATTATTGGTTTTTACAGTTATTTTTGGTGCACAGCAGGACAAACATTAGGCATGCGGGCATGGGGATTACGATTACAAAATGCCGATGGTTCACGTATTCGCTTTACACAAGCATTGATTCGTATGGGAACTTCTGCTTTTGGATTAGGCAATTTAATGGCATTAATGACGGAAAAAAATCGATCTTTTCAAGATTTAATGGCGGAATGCGAAATGGTTAATCTAAAAAGTACTCCAGCAAAAAAGTAACAGATAGAGTAAGAAAGAAAAATATCACTCAGTAAAAAGGGCCTCTATATAAAGAGGCCCTTTTTCTATTTTCATCATTGTCTTTATAATTTTCGTCTTAAAAGATAAATGGTTAACCCTAAAAATAACAAACTCGGTGCTAATGCGCCGATAATTGGACTAATACCATACACCAAACTCATGGGGCCAAAGACAGAGTCTGAAACGTAAAACACAAAACCAAAAATTACGCCAGATAATACGCGAGCCCCCATAGTTACAGAGCGCAGCGGACCAAACACGAAAGACAAGGCTAATAACATCATGACGGCAATAGAGACAGGTTGTAATACTTTGCGCCAGAAAGCCAATTCATAACGAGCAGGATCTTGTTTCGATTCTTTTAAATATTGAATGTATTCATAAATGCCTGAAATTGGTAGATTTTCAGGTTTCACGGTTACTATCGTTAATTTATTCGGTGTTAATACAGTTTTCCACTCACGCGTTGCCAGATAAGATTTCTCTAAATGGACATTCGTTAAATGCGTCACTGTAACGTTATTCATCGTCCAATGCTGATCACCATCATAATCAGCCGTACGAGCAAAAACCGTTTTTTCTAACTGATCTTGATCATTGAACTTCCATACTGTGATGTTACTTAGCTGCGATTTCGCATTCACATGCCCGATATAGATAAAATCATTCCCGTCTTTTGCCCATACGCTGCTTTGAGAAGATAATATTTGCCCCCCAGATCGCGCTATTGTTCGTAAGTCATAAGCTTTTTTCACCGCTTGAGGTGCACCCCATTGACCTAATACCATAATAATGAGGATCAAAGGTACGGCAGTCTTTAAAACGGAAATACCAATATCCATCTTAGAAAAACCTGCCGCTTGCATCACAACCAATTCCGAACTGGAAGCCAACATACCTAAACCAATCAACGCACCTAATAGCACTGCCATCGGAAAGAAGATTTCAATGTCGCCGGGTACGCTATAGACAACAAATAACAACGCCTTCCAAAGATCATAAGTGCCAGATCCAACAGAGCGTAGTTGCTCTACGTATTTAATGATTGCAGACAAACCGACAAGCATGGATAAGGTCAGAGCAATGGTCGACATAATCGTACGACCAATGTACCAATCAAGAATTTTAAACATTATCCACGTCCCCGTAATTTATCTCTTAAGCGTCGAATTGGCATGGTATCCCAACTATTTAATATGACCGCCAATATCAATATTCCTATATCGACCGCCCATAACCCTATGTAAGTCGGTAAGGATCCATCCTCTACTGCGGATTTTGCCGCACTCAGGGATAAGAAATACGCCAAATAAATCAATACGGCTGGAATCAGTTTCGCGAAACGTCCTTGCCTTGGATTCACAGAAGATAATGGCACCACAATCATGGTCAATAGTGGAATACATAAAACCAATGAAATTCGCCATTGAAGCTCACCTTGAGCTTCCAAATTTTTAGAATGGAAAAGTTCCATCATCGGAACCGCATTCCATTCTTGCCGTTGTGCTTGAACTTTACGTTTTCCAATAACCGCCTGATAACTTTCAAAATGGGTTACAGAATAATCTAATGTATCTGGTGTTCCTTCGTATCGCGTACCATTTTGCAAATCTAAGATTTGACGACCGTCTTTTTCTTGCTTCACAACACCATGGCTTGAGAACATCACACTTGGTCGAAGTTTGTCCAATTGGTTCGGTTGTGCAACAAAAATTTGATGCAATTCTTTGCCTTTATCTGTGATGTTATTAACAAAAACGACCCCTCTTCCATCGGGAGAACGATTAAATTGCCCTTTTACTAAAAGGTCTAAACCAGAGTTAGATTTGACCTGCTCCATCACTTTAACTTGTTCTTGATTACTCCATGGTGTCAGCCAAAACGCATTGACTGCAGCCACCGTCCCTGTAATTAAGGCTAAGGATAAAGCGGCTTTAATCAAGAACTTACTACCAATACCCGTTGCATTCATAACCGTTATTTCGCTTTCAGCGTACAGACGCCCAAAGGTCAATAAGATTCCGATATACAAACTGAGCGGCAGCATTAGCATTGCCATCGTTGGCATATATAAGCCAATTAATGTCATGATCACATGACCGGGAATCGAGCCATCTGTCGCTTGTGACAGCACTCGAATAAATTTTTGACTAATGAAAATCAAAAACAGCACAAAAAGAATGGCTGCTTGGCTTTTCATTGTCTCTTTGGTCAAATATCGAACAATAATCACGCGTTAGGCACCTACAGAAAACTTGTTTTTTTGCTGGAATAACTATAGTTTTTCGGTTAATACGGTATTTACTTATCTTTCGGCTAAATGTTCGCCTGCTCTTTTTTACTCTCTACCGAAGGATCGGTCCAGCAACTGAAGCGCAGATTATCCAACATTTAGAATTAATTGTCTTTATTATGATGTAGGAGTATGCATGGAGTTCAGTGTAAAAAGTGGTAGCCCAGAGAAACAACGCAGTGCTTGTATCGTTGTCGGTGTCTTTGAACCACGTCGTCTTTCTCCAATTGCAGAGCAATTAGATAAAATCAGTGATGGCTACATCAGCGCCCTTTTGCGTCGCGGTGATCTGGAAGGAAAACCAGGACAAATGTTACTGCTTCACCACTTACCAAACGTGTTATCTGAGCGCGTTTTGTTGGTGGGTTGTGGTAAAGAGCGTGAACTTGATGAACGTCAATACAAACAAATCATTAAAAAAACCATCAATACGTTAAACGAAACAGGTTCAATGGAAGCTGTTTGCTTCTTAACGGAACTTCATGTTAAAGGTCGCGATACTTACTGGAAAGTCCGTCAAGCTGTTGAGAGTACTAAAGAAAGTTTATACAGCTTTACGCAATTTAAAAGTAATAAAGCAGAAACTCGCCGCCCTTTACGTAAATTAGTATTTAATGTGCCAACTCGCCGTGAATTAACGCTAGGCGAACGTGCAATCACACACGGTTTGGCGATTGCCTCTGGCGTGAAAGCAGCGAAAGATTTGGGCAATATGCCACCAAACGTTGCAAATCCTGCGTATTTAGCTGCTCAAGCTCGTCATCTTGCTGATATGTTCCCAAGCATCAAAACCGATGTGGTGGATGAAGCGGGTATGGAGGCATTAAACATGTCGACTTATCTTGCCGTTAGCCGTGGTTCGAAAAATGAAGCCATGATGTCGGTCATTGAATACAAAGGCAATCCTGACAAAAATGCAAAACCTATCGTATTGGTTGGTAAAGGTTTGACCTTTGATGCCGGCGGTATTTCATTGAAGCCAGGCGCGCAAATGGACGAAATGAAATACGACATGTGCGGTGCTGCAAGCGTATTTGGAGTGATGAAAGCGGTTGCTAAGCTGAATCTACCCATTAATGTTATCGGTGTCTTGGCTGGCTGTGAAAATATGCCCGGTGGTAATGCCTACCGCCCAGGTGACATTTTAACAACGATGTCAGGTCAAACGGTTGAAGTTCTTAATACCGATGCAGAAGGCCGTTTGGTCTTGTGTGATACTTTGACGTATGTTGAGCGCTTTGAACCTGAGTGTGTTATTGACGTTGCTACGCTAACCGGCGCTTGTGTTGTGGCTCTTGGTCATCACATCAGCGGCTTAATGGCAAACCATAACCCATTGGCTCATGAGTTGATTAATGCCTCAGAACAAGCGAGCGATCGCGCTTGGCGTTTACCGATCACTGACGAGTACAATGAGCAATTAGAAAGCCCATTTGCTGATATGGCAAACCTTGGCTCTCCAGGTGCTGGTACGATTACAGCGGCGTGTTTCTTATCTCGATTCACGAAGAAATACAACTGGGCGCACCTCGATATCGCAGGTACGGCTTGGACAGGCGGTAAAGCAAAAGGCTCAACGGGTCGTCCTGTTCCTCTATTGGTTCAATTCCTATTGAACCGTTCAGGCATGGACATCGCTGAATAATTGCCATTCTAAAGGGGCATTTTGCCCCTTTTTATTGAGATGATACTGATGACACACGCCGTTTTTTATCTCGATACGCCCTCACCTTCTGCAACAAGACTCGATTCATCCTTACTTCAATTTGTTGGTGAGCTTACGGCTCAACACTACCAACAAGGACATCGTGTTTATCTACTAACGGATGAACAATGCCAAGCCGAACAACTTGATGAAGCCTTATGGCAGCGCCATCCTGATGATTTTATCCCCCATAATTTACACAATGAAGGTTTGCCCCAAGGTGCGCCCGTTGAAATTGGTTGGCATCAACAACGCCACCATGGTCAACGTCAAATCTTGATAAATTTAAGCCAACATGCACCAAATTTTGCCGTAACCTTCTCACAAGTGATAGACTTTGTGCCTTGCGATGAACCGCTCAAGCAAGTCGCACGTGAACGCTATAAGGCTTATCGTCTTATGGGCATTCAAATAACCACAGCGTCAGTGCCTGAGTCGCCTTAACTTCCACATAGATCCTTCAAAGAGCCCTATGGAAAAGACATACAATCCACAATCAATTGAACAAGCGCTGTATCAGCGTTGGGAAGAGGCTGGTTACTTTAAGCCTCATGGTGATACCACTAAACCGGCTTACAGCATTATGATCCCGCCGCCAAACGTCACTGGCAGCTTACACATGGGTCACGCTTTCCAAGATACCATCATGGATACCTTGATTCGCTGCGAACGCATGAAAGGTAAAAATACCTTATGGCAGGTCGGTACAGACCACGCCGGTATCGCAACCCAAATGGTTGTAGAGCGTAAGATCGCAGCCGAAGAAGGCAAAACAAAACACGATTACGGTCGTGATGCTTTCATCGATAAAATCTGGGAATGGAAAGGCGAATCTGGCGGTACAATCACTAAGCAACTTCGTCGCCTTGGCGCCTCTGTTGACTGGGATCGCGAACGCTTCACGATGGATGACGGTCTATCAAATGCAGTTCAAGAAGTGTTTGTTCGTTTGTACCAAGAAGATCTTCTTTACCGTGGCAAACGCCTAGTAAACTGGGATCCAAAGCTACACACAGCAATCTCAGATTTGGAAGTCGAAAACAAAGACACCAAAGGCCATATGTGGCACTTCCGCTACCCATTGGCTGATGGTCTTCAAACCGTCGATGGTAAAGATTACATCGTTGTTGCAACCACTCGTCCAGAAACCATGCTGGGTGATACAGGTGTTGCGGTAAACCCTGAAGATCCA
>CAMQZF010000176.1 GCA_947039525.1 uncultured Photobacterium sp.
ATACGTCATAAAATCCAAATAAAAAAGCCGCTTAAATGCGGCTTTTTTATTTATTAATGATCGTTGTACTGTAAAAGATACGATTACGGTAAACGATGAGAATGATCCGTGTCCGTCGGCTTACGTTGGTACTCACCATCAAAGACATCGCCATTTGACGATGATGAGTGACCACTAGAAAAACCACCACCGGTATGGAACCCTGATGTCGCCGTTTTCACGACCATCTTTGCCATGATTTGTTTTGCTAACCATGCACGAGGTTGTGGTAACAGCACACACATACCAAGCGCATCCGTTAAAAATCCAGGTGTCAGCAACAACATACCCGCCGCCGCTAATAACACCCCTTCTAAAATTTGTTGAGCAGGCAGTTCGCCTTGTTGTAAACGACTTTGTACGGAAGTTAATGTCGCTATACCTTGACTGCGAACCAAACTGGCACCAATGACCGCGGTCAATAAAACCAAACCAATGGTTGGCCACAATCCAATAACGCCTCCCATTTGAATGAATAACACAATCTCAAAAATGGGCACTAAAATGAATAATAAAAAGACAATGACAAACACAGACACTCCTTAATCCATTTGTTTTTTCATCGAAACGCATGCGAATTATCATGAGTTTGAATACTTCCTTCATTGTGGCATGTTTTCTGAGCGCTCACTCATTCATCCATGACTAAATTGCGTAACAAAGCGTAACTGGATCAACTTAACAAGCTGATTACAACTGTGTATTAGATCTCTCCTAATTGTTTACATCTGGCGTGAGAAAGATCCCAATTTTCTGCGTGTTTTTTTACAGATGAATAAAAAGAGATCTCGCTTGTGTTTTTCTAGAAAAGTCGCAGTATTATCGATAATAGCTATGGTGTAGGACGCACCACAAATTTAGCGAAATCATCTGGTTAATGGATTGAGAAAACAGACGAGTCGCACTGACCTTTTTTATTTTAATAATTAATTGGAAACTTCTCATGTCTCATACTCTTGATCTTGAATCCACACAGGCAATGACCACCATGAAAACACGTATTGAAGAAGATCTGTTAGGTCAACGTCATATCCCTCAAGATGCTTATTGGGGGATTCATACTCTACGCGCCATTGAGAACTTCCACATTTCGACCACCACCATTTCCGACGTTCCTGAATTCGTTCGTGGCATGGTTTACACCAAAAAAGCAGCGGCAATGGCAAACAAAGAATTAGGTGCCATTCCTTCTGATGTTGGTGAATACATCATTAAAGCCTGTGACGTGATTTTAGAAACGGGCAAGTGCATGGATCAATTCCCATCGGATGTCTATCAAGGGGGAGCTGGCACCTCTGTTAACATGAATGCCAATGAGGTCATTGCGAACCTTGCACTTGAGTTAATGGGCCAAGAAAAAGGCGCTTACCACATCATTAATCCCAACGATCACGTGAATCGCAGCCAATCGACCAACTGTGCTTATCCTACGGGTTTTCGTATTGCGGTCTACAACAGCGTCTTAAAATTATTGGATTCTCTGGCTTATCTACAAGAGTCCTTTGAACACAAAGCAATAGAGTTCTCTGGCATTCTTAAAATGGGTCGAACCCAACTGCAAGATGCCGTTCCGATGACCGTTGGCCAAGAATTCCGTGCGTATTCCATTTTACTCAAAGAAGAAATTAAGAACTTAACTTACACCGCTCAGTTATTGTTGGAAGTCAACTTAGGTGCAACGGCCATTGGTACAGGTCTAAATGCCGCAACAGGTTATCAGGCTTTATCGGTTGCTCACCTTGCCGATGTCACGGGTTTACCTTGTTCACCAGCAGAAGATTTGATTGAGGCAACCTCAGATTGTGGCGCTTACGTCATGGTTCACTCTGCACTAAAGCGCAGTGCAGTAAAACTGTCGAAAATCTGTAACGATCTTCGCTTGCTGTCTTCAGGTCCACGCTCAGGTTTTAATGAAATTAATCTGCCTGAAATGCAAGCAGGGTCATCGATCATGCCCGCAAAAGTGAATCCTGTTATTCCTGAAGTAGTTAATCAAGTCTGTTTTAAAGTAATTGGTAACGACACCACAATCACCTTCGCAGCAGAAGCAGGTCAATTACAGTTGAATGTCATGGAGCCAGTGATTGGACAAGCGATGTTTGAGTCCATCGAATTATTGTCGAATGCGTGTGTAAATTTACGTGATAAATGTATCTCTGGCATCACAGTGAATAAAGAAGTCTGTGAAAATTACGTTTATAACTCCATTGGTATTGTGACGTATTTAAATCCGTTTATCGGTCACCATGAGGGCGATATTGTCGGCAAGATTTGTGCTGAAACAGGCAAGAGTGTTCGCGAAGTGGTATTAGAGCGAGGCTTATTAACCGAAGAACAATTAGACGATATTTTCTCGGTTGAGAATTTAATGCACCCTCAATACAAAGCCAAACGTTATAACTGATTCTTTCAATTTTAACCTTTTCTCTGACAAATGATGCCTGACTCTGATCAGGCATCACTTTTTTTATCCCGCTATTTTATGACTAATGCCATGATTAATAGTAGATTGATTCGTATTTCGATTACGATATGCAAATGTATTCTTTCATTTCGAGTCCACACAATAGTATGATTGCGCCCCACCATGCTCCTTTATTCATAGTAATATATTCACGAGTGACGCCATGACCACACGCCCACTAGATCTTCGCATCTCCCCTTTATTCTGTTTACTCGCTTTGCTATTGCAACTGAGTATTCTAATTTTTAGTCCAGCTGCGCATGCGTTCTCTTTTCCCAGTTTTGGAAAAACAGAACAACCAAAATTTGTTCGTGTGAATGAGGCTTTTCCGTTTAATTTTATTCAAAAAGATCATGCGATCATTTTGGATTGGAACATTCGTGATGGCTATTATCTCTATCAACACAAAATCAGCATTACCAGTGATCATGCTCAACTGGGGCAGATCATCATGCCAACCCCTGTTGAACATAAAGACGCCTACTATGGCGATGTTAAGATCTACACCCAACCTTTAGCATTAACCATCCCAATTGAAGAAGCCGATCCAAAGGCAACAATTACCGTCAGTTATCAAGGCTGTGCTAAGGCCGGATTGTGTTATCCGCCAGAAACTCGCGTAATACCCCTGACTCCCATCATGGGCCAAGATTTAGTCACGACTTCCTCTCTACCTAATGCGAATGCAACAATCGCAGCTCAAAATCAACCGGTGACAATTACCTCTGCACCTGCCACAGAACAAAATAAACTGGCGAGTGATTTGGAAAAACGATGGTGGACACCCTTTATTTTTCTTGCCTTGGGCATCGGATTAGCATTAACACCTTGTGTGCTACCAATGTATCCAATTTTAACCGGCATTGTTTTAGGTGGCGGTAAACGATCAATAGGACAAGCGTTTAAATTGGCGTTTGTGTATGTTCAAGGCATGGCTCTGACCTACACCTTATTAGGTTTAGTTGTTGCTTCCGCCGGTATGCAATTTCAAGCGGCTCTGCAAACCCCTGCGATCTTAATTGGATTAAGCATATTATTTGTGGTGTTAGCCCTCTCAATGTTTGGGCTTTACAGCCTACAACTGCCGAGCAGCATACAAACACGATTAGCGAACTTAAGTAATCGTCAAAAAGGCGGTCACATTGGCGGTGTTTTTGCGATGGGGGCCATATCCGGCTTAGTCTGTTCCCCTTGCACAACCGCTCCTCTTTCTGGCGCTTTAATTTATGTTGCACAAAGTGGCAACTTAGTCACGGGAGCGGTAGCTCTGTACGCATTAGCTATGGGTATGGGCATTCCTTTGGTTTTGGTCGCAGTCTTTGGTAACCAGCTGTTACCGAAAGCTGGGCAATGGATGAACCACATCAAAACCTTATTTGGTTTTGTGTTACTGGCTGTGCCGATTTTCCTACTTGAGCGTATTTTGCCTGCGAATTGGGTTCCGTATTTATGGACGGTATTGGGTTTAGGCAGTTTTGGTTGGTTGTATCATGTTGCCTCAACACTGCAAGTATCACGCCGACGATCTCTGATTGCAATTGCCGCGATTGTTGGTCTGGTGATTTCATCACAGCCTTTATTCATGCTTATCACGGGATCTCAACCAACAGTCAACCAAACACTGCCTATCACGGTACAATTTACACAAATTCATGATCAGGCTCAGCTCACTCAAGCGCTTGCGATGGCGAAAAAAGAAAATAAACCCGTCTTGCTCGATTTCTATGCCGATTGGTGTGTAGCGTGTAAAGAATTTGATGAAAAGACATTTCATGATCCTGCCGTGGCGCCTATCCTCAAAGATTTTGTGTTATTGCAATTTGACGCAACGAAAAGCAATACCCAAACAATGGATTTTTTAAGTCAACACCATGTGATGGGATTACCCACCATTGATTTTTGGGATGATCAAGGACACCCATTACCTTTGGCACGATTAACGGGTTTCATGCCGCCACAAGCGTTTTTGACTCACTTACAACAAAACCAATTAGTACGAAATCAATAATCAAAAAAGGAGCCGTTGGCTCCTTTTTTCTTTGCGAAGATTACTGATCTCACCACGGCAAATTTATTGACTGATCACTTTATTTACTTCCAAGGTTCCTTATTCACACATACAAAAGCGTGCTCTGCCTCAAGGCGCTTACAGTAAATGTGAACAGAGCCTCATTGAAAATTGATCTATTAAATTAAGGGTGTTAGCGTAAATTTAACTAACAAAAGAGTAGATATTATGCAGGCTCAATACACTATCGCAATTGCGGATGATCATCCGTTATTTCGCAATGCATTATTTCAATCGGTTCACATGGCAATAGGTGGGGCATCGCTTTTAGAGGCTGACTCTTTAGAGAGTCTAGAAAAACTCTTATCGAATAATATCGAGATTGATCTTTTGTTATTGGATCTCAAGATGCCGGGCACCAATGGCTTATCCGGTTTACACCTGCTACGTCAGCAGTACCCTGAATTACCTATTGTGATTATATCAGCCAGTGAAAATCCTTTGATCATTCAGCAAGCTCATCAACAAGGGGCTTTTGGATTTATTCCCAAATCAAGCTCAATGCCGGATTTAATCAGCGCACTCCATCAAGTCTTAAAAGGGGATCCCTACTACCCTAATCACATTGCATTAACACCAAACCCAATCAGTGAATTACATAACCGTTTGAACACCTTAACCCCACAACAACATAAAGTCTTAACCATGCTTGCCAATGGTCGCCTTAACAAGCAAATTGCTTACGATTTAACGGTATCGGAAGCCACGATTAAAGCCCACATGACCGCCATATTTCGTAAGTTAAACGTCAAAAATCGAACCCAAGCCGTGATCGCCCTTCAACAAATGGATCTTTCTCTTTAGATCTGGTTAAACCAACGTCTTATCTTTTTTTATCTTTATACCTTTAAAGCGAAAAAAAGATCACAAAAATCCCTCTAACTCACTTTTCATAGCAACAATTCTCTCGACTAAAGTCGAAAAGATCCCTCCGCTTATGCTTGTTATCGTAAATTAACATTTTGATAACAAATCATTCGTGTACACAAAGGGAGCAAACTATGGCGTTTATCTCAAAACAACAAGCTAGTGCTTACTGGCGAAAAAACCTGACCATTATGGGATTACTGCTTTTCATCTGGTTTTTGGTGTCATATGGCGCTGGAATTTTGTTTGTTGAACAACTGAATCAAATCTCTTTTTATGGCTTTAAATTGGGGTTTTGGTTCTCTCAACAAGGTGCCATTTATACATTTGTTGCTTTGATCTTTGTTTATGTCCTTCAAATGAATGCGTTGGATCGCAAATTCAACGTGCAGGAGGATTGATGATGGACATTCAAAGCTGGACGTTTTTATTAGTCGGTATCACTTTTGCGCTGTACATCGGGATTGCGGTATGGAGCCGTGCGGGATCGACCAAAGAATTTTACGTAGCGGGTGGCGGGGTTCATCCCATTGCGAATGGCATGGCAACCGCGGCTGATTGGATGCCCGCCGCCTCTTTTCTTTCTATGGCGGGCCTTACTTTCCTCCTTCG
>CAMQZF010000177.1 GCA_947039525.1 uncultured Photobacterium sp.
ACGATGTGTGCCGTTGCCGAAAACCCTGAACGCATTAAGATATTTTTAGGAAATTGGATATGATTAATTTCCACTTCATACGGATTATCAAAACTTGCAGCCCCTGGTGCGGCCATGCCATTCAACTGTTCAGACTGCACCCCGACTTGGCTTAATTCACCAGTAATCGGTATATTTGGATAAGAGGCCAAGGTAATGTCAGCGGGCATGCCGACACGCAAATGTGCCGCATCTTGCTCACTAACGCTGCCTTTAAAGACCATATCTTTCATATCAGCCAATGACATCAGTTCGGTTGCCGCTTGATTCGATTCGGTCGAAATAATCGGCTCACCCACTTCCACTTGTAAATTTAAGATCGTGCCTGTAATGGGTGCAGAAACGGTTGACGTTAATTTGTATTTACCGATAGAGGCAACACCACTGCGAATTAACTCTAAATTCTGTTGTTTTTGTTGAAAATCAGCACGTGCCTGTTTTAATACCGCTTGCGCGTTAATGTATTGGCCGTAATTGGTTGGAATGATGTTCTCATCGACCAAACGTTGCAAATTATTGACACTTTGTGTAGCGGACTCTAATTCAGCTCGACTTGCGACTAAAGCCGTCGTGGCCTGAGTTAACGTAATCGGGGTTGGGTTAGGATTCACCTTAATTAAAGGGGTACCTGCGGTGACCACATCCCCCACTTGATGGTAAATTTTACCGACAATACCATCAATTTGAGACTTAATTTCCACCGAATGCGCTGGTGAAATATCACCAATCGCAACGGCCTGCTGTTCAATTGTGCCTTTACTGACGGTAAGTAATGAGAACGTCGGTGGACGATCATGAGAGCCAAAAACTTTATAACCGGCACCCGCAGCGAGTACAGCAACAATGGCAACCGCCACCCAACGTTTTTTCATAATTAATAACCAAGTAACCCAGTATGCTTTTTTCGTATAATGTATATTATCGAAATCAGACCTGTCATCCTAGTCTAATAGTCCATCTCACTTACTATTATCACCACCTGTAAATGCCCCATCGATGCATTCATGATGATATATAACGACTTTTACATTTCCCAATACGCTTGTGCCGATGTACCTAAACGCTCATTTGCTAAAGGCGTTGCGTATAACACACCACTTGGCTCAAAATCATTGGATACAGCTTGGTACGAATACAAACCATTTGTATTTATTTTTGATGCGCTCAATACTTTTTTGGTCGTATGATTAGGAAAATTGATCATCACTTCCGTATTAGGCTCAGAACTTGCGCCTGTGACCACCAATAAACCGTTTTTGTTGGTTGAAATGCTATTGATGTTAACAAAAGGGGCAACACTGCCAGCCGGTGGCAAAATACTGGTCGTTGGTGCCGCGTGCGCCGCTACTGTAAAAAAAGTCAGTGCAGCCATAGATAAAGTCAAAAACGGTTTCATGATCAAAAACACTCAAAAAAAATAGAGGGCCCATCGTGACTAAAAAATTCTTAATTAAGCCTGAATAAAATGCAGCCCTTCGTTATCTAATACCATCTTTTCATTTCTAACGATTTATATCGATATTTTCAGGTATGGCAGCCTATTAACAAAGAAACCGCCTTCAATTTCCGATAAGGAGCGTTATAGTAGCGACATTCTTCATGCGCCATGAGCGCTTATCTTAAAGTAAGTACGGTTATGACCTCACAATCTAATATTGAATATTTTATCGGCATTATGTCAGGCACCAGTATGGATGGCGTTGATGTCGCACTGGTCGCATTTTCTGACTCAACTGCCCCAACGCTCATTCAGCATCTGAATTACCCGATGAATATCGAGCTTAAAGCGGAGTTAATTCAACTAGGCTTAGGACACCCAACTCACTTACAACAGATTGGAGAATTGGATCATCGATTAGGCTTGTTATTCGCAGAAGCGACGAAAGCGTTATTGGGTAAGTTCCAATTAACAGCGTCACAAATTACCGCTATTGGCTGCCATGGACAAACCGTCTTTCATGCTCCTGATGGAGCCTATCCATTTACAATGCAATTGGGGGATGCCAGTCTTATTGCCGCTAAAACGGGCATCATGACCATTGCCGATTTTCGTCGGAAAGACATGGCTTATGGTGGGCAAGGTGCGCCGCTTGTTCCCGCTTTTCATCAGCATGTATTTGTGGATGCTCACCAAACTCGGGTCATTGCCAATATTGGTGGTATTGCGAACATCACCGTATTAAAACCACACCATTCTGTGGCTGGTTACGATACGGGTCCTGGTAATATGTTGATGGATGCATGGATTCATCGTCATCTACAGCTTAATTATGATGACGATGGGCAATGGGCTCGAACAGGCACCGTACAATCCACATTATTATCTTTGCTGTTAAACGACGAATATTTTGCTATGCCTGCACCAAAAAGCACCGGTAGAGAGCGTTTTAATCTTTTATGGTTGGATTCGTTACTCGATCAACATGCCCACGCTTACTCACCACAAGATGTACAAGCCACACTTTTGGAGTTTACCGCTCAAAGCTTGGCTATGGATATTCAGCAGAGCGCAAAACAAGGTACAGTATTTGTTTGTGGGGGCGGAGCTCGAAATCCATTACTGATGGAGCGAATTGCCGCTCATTTACCACAATGGCACATTACCACAACACAAGCAGTGGGCGTCGATCCCGATTATTTAGAAGCCATTGCCTTTGCTTGGTTAGCTTATCGAACTTACCACCACCAGACAGGCAACCTACCTGAAGTTACGGGTGCGACTCAAGCAACCACACTTGGGGGCATCTACTACCCTTAAGTATGAAATAAAGAATACGAATCCAATTTGAGATCGATGATTGAAAGAGAGTCTAAATGGTCAGTATCTTTAGCGCTTAATGGCACATCAAGAATGAAAATGGGAGCAAAAGCTCCCAATATAGATAAACGATCATGTCGTAATGAGGCACGTGTTTTCGTTACTTTTCTTTATACAATCTCACCGGACGAGCACTAATTAAACTTGCTACCACAATTGCCATATAAAAAATGCCTGTCATGGCTTCTAAATACACCACCACTTGCGCCAATGGCAATTTCGGGCTGATATCACCGTAGCCTAATGTGGTTAATGTCACAAAGCTGAAATACGCAACCCGACTGAAATTTTCAGCCCATGGCTCATGAGTTAATCCAGTAAAAGCATGAGGGGAAAACTCAAGAATCAATAAATAGACCGTTGTCCACATTAATCCTAACAATAAAAATTGAGCAACAGAGCCAATAATTTTATTGTTATCTACCCCCTCACTGAATAAAACCTGCCGAACAATAGCGCGAAACGTCCCCATAAAGAAAACCAGCATCAACAGTAAACTCAAAACCGATAACCATTTCACATCCAACAGTCGATGAAAAACAATCACCAGCGTCCAGCCAACGACCAAAGCAATCAAAAATCGAAACCAAATGGTGTCATAACGTAAACTTAAAAAACACACGGCAATCGGCAATAACACCACAAATTGCAGTATGGTATTAATCAGCGGATCACTTTGCCCTTGTCCTAGCGCAAAAATCACCAACAATGCCACCAGCGATCCCGTCAAATAGTAAAAATTATTATCCCCAGAGATTTTATGTAATGAATGTGAAGCCCTAATTTTCTGCATGCCTTTAATACCCGGTTAGCTCCATAAATCCAGTACCTTTTTGAGAGCCAGAGATCACAATAGGTCCTTCCCAATAAGGAAATTTAAAATTTAACCATTGATTGTCATTAACCGCATCAATATTTAATTTCAAATCATATTTTGGAATATGAATACTCCACTTTAATGGCAAATTTCGCCCTTCGATTTTCGTGTAACGAATTGGAATCATTTGAATATCTCGGGGTGTTAATGGAATCACGGAACCATTACTTTCACTGAGTGATCCAAAATAATACGCCTGTTTTCCCTTTTTTCTGACTTGTGCCACCATTAAAGCTCGGCCATCCGCCAAATGAATGGAGAACCAATCCCATCCTTTTTGCTGTTTGGATAACATCGCACCGCTCCATTCATGATCAAACCAGCCTTTGCCTGTCACTTCAACAGTTTTACCATTGAGTGTCACTTCGCCTTTTACATTTAAAAATGGCACGCTGTAATAATAAGAGGCCACATCCTCATTCTGATCTTTCGCACTGAAACCATGTTCACCTTGAGGCACGACTCTTCCTTGATTACGAATATGCAACTTCACAGACGCATTTTGATCAGAAAACGTTAATACACCGGGAAATATACTCTTTCCCATCGCTTTCCATGACCAATTATCTAGCCAAGCATGAAAAGGTGACAAGGTCACACCCGCTTGCCCTATACCACCTCGAGCAAAGCGCTCTGCCTTCCAAACCTGATTACCATCAGTGATAACAGTGTGCGCCATATACAGTTGTGGTGTATCCCAATTCTTTTGAGTGGTTTGACGCGCTTGCGCCATACGAAACAATGTCCATTGAATACCAAAGGTTTGCCCATCAGAGGCCGTCACATTCGTGGTGAAATACCACCATTCCGTACGAAAATTCGCATGTTTACCATGATCATAAGGAAAAGACAGTGGTACACCTTTAATAACAGAATCAAATTCACCGTTACCGTTTTGTTTTAGTGCGGTTACTGTCGGGGCTTTCGTCATTTCATAATCACACCCTGAAACGCCTAATATCACCACCAACAGAATACCCAGCAACCAACCATACTTTGATGATCGTATCTTCATCTTAAAACGATCCTCGTAATGAACGCATGGCTGAACGCTTCACTAAACGCCACACAGGCCAAGCTCCCGCAATTAATAACACCACCAACGCGGAAACAAGCGTTGTGATATAAGCGGAAGGGAAATAATAAATGGGCATTGTCCACCCAAAGGAATGCTTCAAAATAATATCGATTAAAAACTTGGCTAAGAGGATACCTAATGGCAACGCCATCATTGCTGTCACAATACCAATAACAAGCCGTTGTCCACCGCCTAAAATGACCAATTCTCGCCCTGTTAACCCTAAGCATCGCAATAATGCAAATTGCCGCAATCGAGAATCTTCCCCTGATAACGTTGCCACAAACAAACCACAGATCGCGACCAATAATGTCAACTTACTTAAGGTGTCGGTCACCACAAACGTACGATCAAAGACCTTCATGGCTCGTTTCAATAAATCGGAATTGTTCTTCACCCTTTCTGGTGATAAATGGAAACGCTGTCCAATTTCTCTCAAAATCAATTTACTGAATTTACTCGATGTCAAATGAATGGCTAAACCCACATCGCCCTCTTTTGGCCATAATTGTTTCCAATTTGGGGTTGAAATCAAGATCTGCCCATAAGGATTACCATAATCGTAATAAATCCCCGCGACTTTCCACTTTGCACCCAACGGCAATGGCAAGGTCACTTCTTGCCCTAATGACCATTTATTGCGTAAAGATAAAGATTCACTGACCAATACTGAACGTGAGTCGTGAATATCCTGCCAATAATAAGGCAAACTTAACTTCATGGATAAGCCGTCTTTTTCACCCTCACTATCACCAATACTAACGACTTGTAAATCACCTTTCGGCGTTTCAATTTTCTTACGCCACTGCCACCAAACCTGACTAACTTCTGGCTGTTGCTCCAACCATTTACTGATTTTAGGCGTCAGATTAACCGTCGGCCTGACGTATAAATCAGCAGATAAACGCTGTTCTAACCAGGTTTCAGTTGATTGACGAAAGCTACCAACCATCGTTTCCATGCCAATATTACTCGACAATGCCAGCATAAATGCCATGGCGGCGACACCACGAAAAGTCAAACTTGCCGCCGCATCGGTAAACAACCAACGCCCTCTCATTGACGGAATACAACGCGCTAATCCATGGAATAACCACCACATCAGAAATGGCATCAATAAACCTGCCGCAACCAACACTAAAGCAATAATGGAAAACCCAACGGTATGATCATAGATCGGAAGAGCACACGTCTGAACTCCAGTCACCGGCTATGATCTCG
>CAMQZF010000178.1 GCA_947039525.1 uncultured Photobacterium sp.
CGATCTTTTTACGACTTCACGCGGATAAACACTGGCAGAATGGATTGTTCCCTCAAATAAAACCTCACCTGAGAGCATTTGATGTTGATTATCTAAGAACAAAACATAAAAGACTTCTCGCTCACGATTGCGTAATAACTGCGATAGATAAGAACGAATTTGCACCGAACTACGAACAATTGATTTATTTTTGAGCGTTTCTTCCAAATATCGCACATTCATTTCCAATACGGCCTGCAATTGCACAAATTTAGCGATACCTAATCCCTTATGAGAACAAAACGCATCCTTATCAGCTGCAAATAAATGCCGTAATGAACCAAATTCGGTCAATAAATGCGCGGACAATTCAATCACATTCATACCTGAAACGCCGGTTCTTAAAAAAATAGCCAATAATTCGGCATCGGATAAGGCTTTTACCCCTCGCGATAGCAGCTTCTCTCTGGGTAGGGATTCGGTAGGCCAGTCTTTTAATGCCATAGAAAGATCTCATTACACAAAACATTAGAAAAACGACTTTTTCCTCAAAAATCCTATCAAGCCAACAAATTTACAACTGCACTCCCATTTTCTTTCGTCAGTTTGAATTTTTTGCAGTTCTTTTTGGTTCTATATGGCAAACCAACCTCAATCCGATCCGATGAATCACGCCGTAATTGATGATATTGTATCGCGCAGTATTGATAACGGAGACTCCAGCCATGCAAACGCTGCAAGGAAAACACATTCTGCTCGGCATCAGTGGCGGCATCGCTGCCTATAAATGTGCCGAACTGACCCGCCGCTTAATTGAACGAGGTGCACAAGTACGCATTGTCATGACTAAAGCGGCTCAAGAGTTTATTACCCCGCTAACGCTGCAAGCAGTGTCTGGACATTCCGTTTCTACCAGCTTATTCGATCCCGCAGCAGAAGCGTCCATGGGACATATCGAACTTGCGAAATGGGCAGACTTGGTATTATTAGCACCAGCCAGTGCCGATTTGATTGCACGACTGACTGCAGGAATGGGAAACGATCTTCTAACCACTTTGTGTTTGGCAACAGAAAGCCCTATTGCTATCGCTCCAGCTATGAACCAACAAATGTATCGCCAACAGGTGACTCAAGAAAATCTAGCCACTTTAGAGCGCCGAGGCTATCGCATTTGGGGGCCAGCCAGCGGTCAGCAAGCCTGTGGTGATGTGGGGCCTGGGCGCATGTTAGAGCCAATGCAATTGGTCGAAAAAATAGAGCAACATTGCCAACCACTGGATTTAACCAATCTCAGTATTGTTGTCACGGCCGGTCCAACTCAAGAAGCCATCGATCCCGTTCGTTACCTGACCAATTGCAGTTCTGGAAAAATGGGCTTTGCCATTGCCCACGCTGCGGCACAACGTGGAGCTAAAGTGACACTGATCAGTGGTCCAGTTTCACTGCCCACACCGGATGGAGTAACGCGAATTAATGTCATCAGTGCCGAAGACATGCATCAAGCAGCAATGACAACAGCAAGCCAACACGATATTTTCATTGCTTGTGCTGCCGTTGCTGATTTTCGTCCCGAAGCCGTTGCGACACAAAAAATCAAAAAACAAAACGATGAAAATACACTGACGCTAACCTTAGTCAAAAACCCCGATATAGTGGCTAGCGTCGCAGCATTAACAGAATATCGTCCTTATACCGTAGGCTTTGCAGCAGAAACCCAAGATGTTGAGCATTACGCTTTAGATAAGCTTCAACGAAAAGGGTTAGACTTAATCTGTGCTAATGACGTCGCTCAGCCAGAACAAGGTTTCAACAGCGATAACAACGCACTGAACTTATATTGGGCTACCGGAAAAAAAGCGCTGCCATTTGCAAGCAAACACCATTTAGCCGCTCAATTGATTGATCACATCACCTCGCTTTACCAAGAGAACCCACATGAAAAATATTGATTTAAAAATTCTCGACTCTCGTATCGGGACTGAATTTCCATTACCCGCTTATGCAACGGAAGGCTCAGCAGGGCTGGATTTACGCGCATTATTAAATGAATCACTGACTATACACCCGGGTGAAACGCATTTAATTCCAACAGGCATTTCCATTCACATTGGCGATAGCAATTTAGCGGCAACGATTCTTCCTCGCTCTGGCTTAGGTCATAAGAATGGAATCGTACTGGGTAATCTGGTGGGATTGATCGACTCTGATTACCAAGGTCCATTAATGATATCCATGTGGAACCGTGGCCAAGAAAGTTTCACTATCAATATTGGTGATCGTATTGCCCAGTTGGTTTTCTTACCGATCGTGCAAGCTCAATTCACGGTTGTGAATGATTTTGATCAAACTGAACGTGGTGAAGGTGGTTTCGGTCACTCAGGTCGTGCTTAATCTCTGCATCAATGATGCGCCTTTTCTTTAGGCGCATCTCTCTCTGTCTCATTCCTCTTATGATTGCCCAAGGAATAAGGTCGTATCGATG
Source organism: uncultured Photobacterium sp. (assembly GCA_947039525.1). Classification (GTDB taxonomy): domain Bacteria; phylum Pseudomonadota; class Gammaproteobacteria; order Enterobacterales; family Vibrionaceae; genus Photobacterium. Next base: position 2,462 of record CAMQZF010000178.1, read on the forward strand.
GCTGGTCTGAAAAAAAACAATCGTCGTGAAGAAATTTTGCAAGCATTAGCCCACATGTTGGAATCTCCTCAAGGCTGGCAGCGTATTACCACTGCAAAACTGGCCGCTCAAGTTGGCGTATCGGAAGCCGCGCTTTATCGTCACTTTCCCAGTAAAGCACGCATGTTTGAAGGACTGATTGAATTTATTGAAGAATCATTAATTTCTCGAATTAATCGCATCCTTGATGATGAAAAAGAGGCCATGGTACGTTTACACAACGTCATACAACTGATCTTAGGCTTTGCAGAGCGCAATCCTGGACTCAGTCGCATCATGACAGGGCACGCATTGATGTTTGAACAAGAACGTTTACAAGCCCGAATCAATCAATTATTTGAGCGCATTGAAACCCAAATAAAACAAATTCTCCGAGAACGAAAATTACGAGAAGGAAAAGGGTTTCCATTGGATGAAACCTTATTAGCAGGACAAATACTGGCACAAATTGAAGGCAGTTTAAGTCGCTATGTACGATCTAACTTTTCTTATCCTCTCATGGCACATGCAGAAGGCTACTGGCATTGGCTCAATCAACAGTTATCGTAAAAAAAGGGGGCTTGTAACAACAAGCCCCACAACAACAAGATAAAACCTATCCTTGAAGTTAAATACCGTACTGCGCTCGATACGCCTGTAAAGAAACCAAATGATCTTTCATTTCAGGTTGCTCTTGAAGGTACGTCACAACATCACTCAGCGACACAATTGAAATCACATGACAACCAAAATCACATTCAACTTCTTGAATCGCCGATAAATCACCTTGACCTTTTTCTTGTCGATCGATTGCAACCAATACGCCAGCAAGATCAGCCCCATTCGCTTGAATAATTTCCATTGACTCACGAATCGCTGTGCCCGCGGTGATCACATCATCCACCAGCATCACTCGCCCTTCCAAAGAACTGCCCACCAAATTTCCACCCTCACCGTGGGATTTGGCTTCTTTACGGTTAAAACAATACGGCGTATCCACATCATGATGTTCAGCGAGCGCAACCGCTGTCGTCGTCGCTATCGGGATCCCTTTATAAGCAGGGCCAAACAACACATCAAATTCAAGATTTGCATCCATCAACGCTTCAGCATAGAAACGCCCCAAACGCGCTAAGTCACGTCCGGTATTAAACAGACCCGCATTAAAAAAATACGGACTCTGACGTCCTGACTTCAAGGTAAATGACCCAAACTTTAAAACGCCTTTTTCTAAAGCAAATTCAATAAATCGACGTTGATACGCTTTCATACTTTCTCCTTAACCATTTACCTAAACAACATGACGCCGTTGTTTTCTTAATAATCCATGACCATTTTTAACCAAAAAAAAGCGGCTCCTTAAGAGCCGCTCTTCAATATTATGCTATATCCAGTGCCGTTTTCTGCACCGAGATAATTTCATCAATGCCCGATTTGGCTAACGCCAACATCGCCAGCAATTCTTCATGACTGAATGCCTCACCTTCGGCGGTGCCTTGAATTTCAATCATTTTGCCTTCTTCGGTCATCACCACATTCATGTCCGTTTCCGCAGCGGAATCTTCAAGGTATTCCAAATCACAAATTGGCTCCCCTTTGAAAATACCCACAGAAACCGCAGCAACGAGACCTTTTAATGGGCTTTTCTTAATCATGCCTTGTGCCAACATGAAATTAATCGCGTCTACCAAAGCAACCATGGCGCCAGTAATGGAAGCCGTACGCGTACCACCATCGGCTTGAATCACATCACAGTCCACTGTGATCATGTTTTCGCCCAATACCGTTAAATCCACAGCGGCACGTAGACTGCGTGCAATCAAACGTTGAATTTCCATCGTCCGACCGCCTTGCTTACCGCTGGCCGCTTCACGACGATTACGCGTGTGTGTCGCACGAGGCAACATGCCGTATTCAGCCGTCACCCAACCACGTCCTTGACCTTTTAACCAACGAGGCACATTACTTTCTACACTGGCAGTACAAATGACTTTGGTTTGACCAAATTCGACCAAAACAGAGCCTTCTGCGTGTGCCGTAAATTGGCGAGTAATCGTAATAGGACGGACTTGATCCAGTGCTCGACCGCTTGGGCGCATATGAATACCTTTAAAATAAGTAAAGTAATAGGGTCTAATGAGCCGCAATTATAGACAGTTCAAGAATAATAGGCGAACAATTATCAATCATAGAACTAGAAAATAGGGGCTTGATTTCATTTATACCTTTGGATGAGTATACTCAACAAATCTTTATAAAAAGGCTATTAGTCCATGATCCATAGTATGACCGCCTATGCCCGCCGCGAAATAAAAGGCGATTGGGGTACCGCAGTTTGGGAAATTCGCTCTGTAAATCAGCGTTATTTAGAAACTTATTTGCGCATGCCCGAGCATTTACGCGGATTAGAACCCGTTCTACGAGATCGTTTTCGTAAACGTCTGGCTCGCGGAAAAGTTGAATGTAATTTACGCTTTGAAGCCAAAGCCGATCACAACCAAAACTTAAGCATTAATGAAAACTTGGCTAAACAAGTCATTCAAGCGGCTCAATGGGTAAAAGAAACCTCTGGTGAAGGAGGCATTAATCCATTTCAAGTGCTAAATTGGCCTGGCGTAATGGAAAGCCCAGAGCAAGATTTAGATGCCATCAACAAAGACCTATTACAAGGGTTTGAATTGGCATTAGAAGACTTCATTGCCGCACGCGCCAGTGAAGGCAGCAACATGCAAAACTTAATAGAACAGCGCCTCATTGCTATCACCGCTGCAGCGCAATCCGTTCGAGAGCAAATGCCAACGGTAATGCAATGGCAACGTGACCGCATTTTAACGCGTTTCTCTGAAGCGAAAATCGAATTAGACGCTTCACGCGTAGAACAAGAGTTAATTCTTCTTGCTCAAAAAAGCGATGTGGCGGAAGAGTTGGATCGTTTGGATTCTCACGTGACTGAAACCACGAAAATTCTCGCAAAAGGTGAGGCTTGTGGTCGTCGTCTAGATTTCATGATGCAAGAGTTCAATCGTGAAGCCAATACATTGGCGTCCAAGTCAATCAATACCAAAATCACAACCGCTGCGGTTGAGTTAAAAGTATTGATCGAACAAATGCGTGAGCAAATCCAAAATATTGAATAAGCCGACGCTTTATTTCTAGTTCCACCATTCATCTGGAAATAAACGATCTACATAATTCCTAAAAAGTGTAATTAGAGTTAAATTGTACTTTTTAGGATATTACGATGGTTCTAACTTTACTCACATTTGGCGATCGAATAGAAAACCATTATCAAGCAACCTTTGCCATTCTGAGTTATCTAAAATCCCCACACATTCAGCACATTTGTGTAGTGACCGATCGACCTCAGTTTTATCAATACTTTGGTGATAAAGTCACACTTGTCGATTGCAGCGACTCAATCATGCAAGAATGGCGTGGTGAACATGACTTCTTTTGGCGAATCAAAATGAAAGCCATTGAGGCCGCCGTGTTACAACATCCTGACCAACATATTCTCTATGT
>CAMQZF010000179.1 GCA_947039525.1 uncultured Photobacterium sp.
GGTAACGACGAGTCATACGCTCAATCAACTTCATCGTGGCGTTGTATTCAATCACCAAGCCTTCCAACGCCACACCACTGATTGGTGGTGTATCCGCTTTAGCAACTAATGACGCATTATCCAACGCGATACCAATTTGGTAACGAAGCATGTCTTCATCGTCTTTAATGTATTGTTCTTGCTTACCTTTCTTCACTTTGTAAAGCGGTGGCTGAGCAATGTAAATATGACCACGTTCGATCAACTCAGGCATTTGGCGGAAGAAGAAGGTCAACAACAAAGTACGAATATGTGAACCATCAACATCCGCATCCGTCATAATAATGATGCTGTGGTAACGCAGTTTGTCCGGATTGTATTCATCACGACCAATACCACAACCCATTGCAGTGATCAGAGTCGCGACTTCTTGCGAAGACAACATCTTATCAAAACGCGCTTTTTCAACGTTTAGAATCTTACCTTTCAACGGCAAAATAGCTTGGTTCTTACGGTTACGCCCTTGCTTTGCAGAGCCGCCCGCCGAGTCCCCTTCCACGATGTAAAGTTCAGAGAGTGCTGGATCTTTCTCTTGGCAATCCGCCAATTTACCCGGTAAACCAGCCAAATCTAATGCGCCTTTACGACGAGTCATTTCACGTGCTTTACGAGCAGCTTCACGTGCACGAGAAGCGTCAATGATCTTACCACAGACGGTTTTTGCATCCGTTGGGTTCTCTAATAAGAACTCGCTTAGCTTTTCACCCATCGCTGATTCAACAGCGGTTTTCACTTCGCTAGAAACCAACTTATCTTTGGTTTGACTTGAGAATTTAGGATCCGGTACTTTGACAGAAACAACCGCAGTTAGGCCTTCACGCGCATCATCACCCGAAGCTGATGCTTTCGCTTTCTTTGAATAACCTTCTTTGTCCATGAAGGTATTCAAAGTACGTGTTAATGCACCACGGAAACCCGCAAGGTGAGTACCACCATCACGTTGTGGAATATTGTTAGTAAAACAGTAGATGTTTTCTTGGTAACCGTCGTTCCACTGCATCGCCACTTCAACGGTAATACCGTCTTCACGCTCTTGCTGGAAGTAAAACGCTTTTGGATGAATTGGCGTTTTATTGCGGTTCAAGTGCTGAACGAAAGCACGGATGCCACCTTCATACATGAAATGGTCTTGTTTATCTTCTTCACGCTCATCAATCAATTTGATGGACACGCCAGAGTTCAAGAAAGACAACTCACGTAAGCGTTTAACTAAAATATCGTAATGGAACAACGTATCGCCAAAGATAGTATCACTCGGCCAGAAACGAATGCGTGTACCCGTTTCATCACTATCACCGATCACTGCTAATGGCGCATCTGGTACACCTAAACGGTAAATTTGTTGATGAAGTTTGCCTTCACGACGAATCGTCAGTTCCAGTTTATCGGATAGGGCGTTAACCACCGACACACCAACACCGTGTAGACCACCTGAAACCTTGTAAGAGTTATCATCGAATTTACCACCAGCGTGCAACACCGTCATGATAACTTCCGCAGCAGAAACGCCTTCTTCTTCGTGAATGCCCGTAGGAATACCACGACCATCATCACTAACGGATACAGAGCCGTCTTCATGAATGGTCACAATGATGTCTTCGCAGTGTCCTGCAAGAGCTTCATCGATAGAATTATCGACAACCTCAAAAACCATGTGGTGCAAGCCAGTGCCGTCATCGGTATCACCAATGTACATTCCTGGACGCTTACGTACTGCATCGAGGCCTTTAAGCACCTTAATGCTTGATGAATCGTAATTGTTGGACATTGAGTTACTCTCGCTGTAATTATTCTGCGGTTATTTTACCGTTTTCTACGTGAAATATCTTACCATCTTCATCTTGAATATCATGAATGTGATCAGCACTGATCGCACTGATAAACACTTGAGATTGGGTTGATTTTAAACGCTGAGCAAGAAGTGCTCGACGTTCACGATCCAACTCAGAGGCAAAATCATCAATCAAGTAAATACACGGCTTGCCGGTCATTTCTGTAAAGTGCAGTCCCTGCGCCAAACGTAAGGCACACACCATGAGTTTTAATTGCCCACGAGACAACACATCTTCTACTGGAATGTTGGCGATTTTAATACGTAAATCCGCTTTGTGAGGCCCATTTGCGGTATAGCCAAGTTGTTTATCGCGCTCAAACTGACGCGTTAAGACCTCGGAATAGGGCATGTTGCTATCCCAACCTCGAGCATACGTTATCGTCAGCTCAAATTCGGGCAAAAAACCTTGAGTGATCTCAAGAATTTTCGGAGTCAGTGTGGCAAGATAATTTACCCGCCACACATCAATTTTCTCGGCCAGTAACGTTAATTGGTCGTCCCAGTACCGCATTTCTCGATAGTCAGTCACGGTTTTAAGCAACGCATTACGTTGGCGTGTTAAACGTTTCAAACGAGACCAAGCGTCATAAAAAGCCGATTCCCAATGAAAAACACCCCAGTCGATAAAAGCACGTCGACATTTGGGGCCGCCCAATAATAAATCAAACCCCTCCGGGGTAATCAATTGCAACGGCAACAATTGCGCGATCTTTTGACCATGTTGACCACTGACATTAACGTCACTCGAACCGGTACGTTTTTTCTGAATACCAACCGGCAATGGGATCGGTGAATCATTATCCAGCCGCCCATGCACCACTAACTCATTCTGTTGGTAACGAATCACTCGATTATTTAAATGACTTCGAAAAGAGCGACCATGACCAAGGTAATAAATCGCTTCTAAAACGCTGGTTTTTCCACTGCCGTTTGCACCCAGCAGAAAATTAAAACGGGCAGAGGGCGTTAAATCGCCCTCTGTGATATTTCGAAAGTTCGTAATAGCCAGACGAGTCAAACGCATGATTACAACCGAATTGGCATAACCACGTACATAACATCATCGCTATCACAATCTTCTACCAAGGTACTGGTATTGGCATCGGTTAACGATAAACGCACGCTATCACATTTTAAACTGTTTAAAATATCCAGCATGTAACTGACATTAAAGCCAATTTCCAAATCATCCCCTTGATAAGAGACCTCTAAGACTTCTTCCGCTTCTTCCTGCTCTGGATTTTTGCTGGTAATGCGCATTTCACTGCCAGATAGCAATACACGTACACTGCGAAATTTTTCATTCGATAAAATCGCCGCGCGCGCAAAAGCTTGACGTAATTCACTGCAATCCACTTCCAGTGTTTTCGTCGTATTTTGTGGTAAAACACGACGATACTCAGGAAAACGACCATCAACTAACTTAGACGTAAACGTAAAATGATTGATTTTGGCACGAAGATTCGATTGACCAATTTGCAATTCAATCAATGCATCAGGGTTATCTAACATACGCACTAATTCCACCACGCCTTTACGCGGTAGAATGATTTGCTGAGTAGGCAAGCCTTCCGTTAAGGTTGCTGAGCAAACCGCCATACGATGTCCATCCGTCGCGACCGAACGTAAGGCAAAACCATCCGTTTCAAACAACATGCCGTTTAAATAATAACGAACGTCTTGATTTGCCATCGAGAATTGCGTGCGATCGATAAGTTGGCGTAATTGACCTTGTCGTATCGTAAAACTCAATTCATCTTGCCAGTCTTCAATATTAGGAAAATCTTCGGCTGGTAACGTCGACAATGTATAACGACTGCGTCCAGAACGAATGATCATACGATCACCATCAAGATGAACATTTAAAACCGCGTCATCCGGTAAACCACGACAAATATCCAAAAACTTTCGACAAGGTACAGTGACACGACCCGCTTCTATCTCATCCATTAATGGTAAGAGCGCGATCAGTTCTACTTCCAAATCCGTTCCTGTCAAAGACAATGAACCATCGGAGACCTGTAATAACAAATTGCCCAAAATGGGCAATGAAGGACGACCACCCAATGCACCAGCAACCTGCTGCAATGGCTTCAATAACTGTTCACGAGCAATAGAAAATTTCATAATATTAAGACGACAATGTTCGGATTAAGTTGGAGTAATCTTCTTTGATATCGTGGCTTTCTTCACGCAATTGTGCGATTTTACGACACGCATGAAGTACCGTCGTATGGTCACGACCGCCAAAAGCATCACCAATTTCAGGAAGGCTATGATTCGTTAACTCTTTAGACAGTGCCATCGCCATCTGACGAGGACGAGCAACCGAGCGAGAACGACGTTTTGACAGCATATCGGCCATCTTAATTTTGTAATATTCAGCTACGGTTTTTTGAATATTATCAATCGTGACCAATTTTTCTTGTAGCGCTAATAAATCACGCAACGCTTCACGAACAAAATCAATCGTGATTGCACGCCCTGTAAAATTAGCATTCGCAATCACGCGATTCAATGCCCCTTCCAATTCACGGACGTTTGAACGCAGACGTTTTGCAATGAAAAAAGCCACTTCATCCGCCAAACGGATATGATGATCTTCGGCTTTTTTCATTAAAATCGCGACTCGCGTTTCTAACTCTGGCGGCTCAATAGCCACCGTCAAACCCCAACCAAACCGAGATTTAAGACGGTCTTCTACGCCATTAATTTCACGAGGATAACGATCCGACGTAAGAATAATCTGCTGATTCCCTTCCAATAACGCATTAAAGGTATGGAAAAATTCTTCTTGAGATCGTTCTTTATTCGCAAAGAACTGAATATCATCGATTAATAAAGCATCAACACTGCGGTAATAACGCTTAAACTCTTCAATTTTATTGTTTTGTAACGCCTTCACCATATCTTGAACAAAGCGCTCAGAGTGCATGTACACCACTTTTGCATTCGCTTTACGATCGGCAATAGCATTGCCGACGGCATGCAATAAGTGAGTCTTACCTAAGCCCGTACCACCATACAAAAATAACGGGTTATAAGCGGCACCGGGATTATCCGCAACCTGGCGACAAGCAGCTAAGCCAAGTTGATTCGATTTACCTTCCACAAAATTATTAAAATTGTGTTTTACGTTCACATTAGAACGAAATCCAACCGATGATGCTGGTTGAACAGGAGACGGTGCAGGCTCCCAATGGCGTCCAAAATCTTGAGGCTCTTCCAATGGTCTTGATATAGAAGGAGCCATAACCGGATTCACTGGAGAAGAAGAAATAGTTGGTGCTTTTGGTGTCATAAAGTTTTGAGGTGCTTGTCCATCTACCTCAAAATGCAAATTCGGTGCAGAAGTTCCCGCAAATTCAAGTAACAATTGTTGAATTTTATTCAAATAACGCTCTTTCACCCAATCGAGTACAAATCGATTAGGAGCAATTAAGGTTAATGTTGTCCCTTCAATATGGGCTTTCAATGGCCGCACCCAAGTGCTGAATTCTGTCGCAGAGAGTTCGTCTTGAAGACGTTGAAGGCACAATGGCCAAAGCGAAGATGACAAGGTAAACCCCACACTGGATGGCAGAAGAAGCTAAAGGGTTCCAATTTTATACCTGCTGGCAAAGGATCACCACGTCAAACTGTGAATAAAAGTGAAGTTATTCACATATACACAGCATTTTGACGAAAATACTTAAAAAAAATAGAAAATAATTAGGAAAAGTACAAAAAAAAGCAGACCCGCTAAATTCCAAAAACTCACAAAAAAGCCTTATTTTGTGAGCAATGAACGAAAAAATGCGTTGATCTTAACCAGAGTATTGCGATTCAGCCAATAAGTCGTATAATCCTGCGCCCGTACCCTATTTGGGTATATTTATTGACTCTTTCAAAGGCAGTGATTACAATTCCGCCTCTTTGTTTGAGCCGTGGGTGTTTTACATCCACAGAAAAACAAACTTAAAAACTGATCAGTTAATTTAAGGTATAACCATGAAACGCACTTTTCAACCATCAGTTCTAAAGCGCAAGCGTTCACACGGCTTCCGTGCACGCATGGCAACTAAGAACGGACGTGCAACAATCAATGCACGTCGCGCTAAAGGCCGTAAGCGTCTTTCTAAGTAAT
>CAMQZF010000180.1 GCA_947039525.1 uncultured Photobacterium sp.
CAAGGTGTACCCAAAGAACAGTTAACGGATATTTTTCGCCCCTTTTATCGCGTATCAACAGCAAGAGATCGTGACAGTGGCGGCACAGGGTTAGGATTGGCCATTACTGAAAATGCAATCCGACAACATCATGGTCACATTCATGCCTACGAAGCTCAAACTGGCGGATTAGGCATTGAAATTCAACTCCCTTTAACACACGACGAATAAAATCACACTTGGAAGCGAACTTGAGTACAATTATGCTTCATTCATTCAAAGCACATGACGATCACTATGTTTGACATCGCATTATACGAACCAGAAATTGCACCCAATACCGGCAATATTATTCGCCTTTCCGCTAACTGCGGTGTGAACTTACATCTTATCGAGCCATTGGGATTTGATTTAGAGGAAAAGAAATTACGCCGAGCAGGATTAGATTATCATGACTTAACTCACGTATATCGTCATGCAAACTTTGAAGCGTTTTTAACGGCAATGGCTGGACGCCGTATTTTTGCTTGCACCACAAAAACGACTCATTACCACACAGATACACAATTTGCTGATGGCGATGTGTTGCTTTTTGGTCCGGAGACTCGTGGATTACCCGCCGAATACATTCAAAGCTTACCATTAGAACAACGCTTGCGTATTCCAATGCACCCAGATAGCCGCAGCTTAAACCTATCAAACGCCGTTGCGATCATTGCGTTTGAAGCATGGCGTCAAATGGGCTTCAATGGCGCAGTATAATCGTATTTAAAACATGAGTGAGCGCCTCTCACTCATGTTTTTCATCCACTTTTAAATGCCCGCACCATCGCTAAATTCATCTTTATGACCATGAAAACGCTGATCCATATCCATCGATGGTTTCGCCGTATCTGGGCGACCAATAATTTTAGCCGGTACACCCGCTACCGTGGTATGAGCTGGCACAGCAGTCAATACCACTGAGCACGAACCGATCTTCGCACCAACACCCACTTCAATGTTCCCTAATACTTTTGCACCTGCACCAATCATCACTCCTTCGCGAATTTTAGGATGACGATCACCACTCTCCTTTCCAGTACCGCCCAAAGTAACGTCTTGCAAAATCGATACATCATTTTCAATGACCGCCGTTTCTCCAATTACAATTCCTGTTGCATGGTCAAACATAATCCCCTGACCAATAACTGCTGCTGGGTGAACATCGACTTGGCAAGCCACCGAAATTTGGTTTTGCAGATAAACAGCCAGAGCTTGACGATCTTGTTTCCATAACCAATTTGCAACACGGTAACCTTGTAACGCATGAAAGCCTTTCAAGTACAAAAGAGGAATCGAAAATTTCTCAACCGCAGGATCACGATCCACAATGGCGCGAATATCACAGGCTGCCGATTCCGTTAAGAAACAATCCGCGGCATACGCCTCTTCAATCACTTCCCGGACTGCCATTGAGGGCATCGATGCCGTTGCCAATTTATTCGCCAAAATATAACTCAGCGCACTGCCCAAATCATCGTGCTTAATAATCGTAGCGTGATAAAAGCTTCCCAACATCGGCTCTTGCTCTGATTCGTGTCGAGCTTCTTCTTTGATCGTCTGCCACAATGTTTGCTGTAAACAATTCCTCACGCGATTCCTCATGAGCTTTTAATGATAAAATGTAACTTAACTGTAACCATCTCTTAAAAAAAAACAACGTCACTTTAAAAAGGGACGTTGTTTTTCATTCTTCAAAATGACCTCGTGAAAGACGTTATTCGTCTTTTTTATCACGAGCCAGCAAATCACGAGCTGCAATACGCGCATCTTTGCCTTGATACAGAACTTGGTAAATCTGTTCGGTAATGGGCATTTCGACCCCTAACCGCGCAGCCAACAACTTCACTTCTTTCGTATTACGATACCCTTCCACTACTTGACCAATCGATTGTTCGGCTTCTTTCACCGCTAAACCTTGTCCAAGTGCTAAACCAAAACGACGATTTCGAGATTGGTTATCTGTGCACGTAAGTACCAAATCACCCAATCCCGCCATTCCCATAAAGGTTTCTGGATTGGCACCTAATGCAACGCCTAAACGTGACATTTCGACCAAACCACGGGTAATTAATGCGGTACGGGCGTTAGCACCAAAACCGATGCCATCAGACATACCTGCACCAATTGCAATCACGTTTTTTACCGCACCACCAATTTGCATTCCGATAAAATCGCTGTTGCTGTAAACCCGAAAGGTTTTATTGCAATGCAATTTATCCTGAAGCTCATGGATAAACACCTCATCAGGAGAGGAAACCGCAATCGCCGTTGGCATTCCTGACGCTAATTCCATTGCAAAAGTAGGCCCAGACAACACCGCAAGCGGTACTGAATCACCCAAAATTTCTTCGGCAACGTCTTTTAGCAATCGCCCGGTTTCTGGCTCAAGCCCTTTTGTTGCCCAACACACGCGTGAGTTCGGTAATAATAAAGGTTTGATTTGTCGCAATACATCGCCAAAAACATGGCTCGGTACCACCACCAAAATATCTCGACTAGCTCGAACCGCTTCCGCTAAATCCGCGCTAATAATCAAAGAATCAGGAAAAGGAATGCCAGGTAAAAAAGCTTCATTAGCACGATCAATTTCAAGTTGTGCCATGTGGAGAGGATTATGTCCCCACAGCACCACATTGGCGTTGCAATTTCGTGCTAAAGAAATTGCAAGTGCCGTCCCATATGAGCCGGCACCTAATACGGTCATTGACATGGCCGATGTTGTGTTCTGAACCATTGTCATTCAACCAAAGTAATTATGCGTCAGCGTTTTCTTGGCTACCTTCAGCCTGTTGGCTTTCTAGGTAGTTCATGAATAAAGCATCAAAGTTAATTGGTGCAAGATTCAATTGTGGGAACGTACCTTTAACCACTAGGCTTGAGATAGTTTCACGTGCGTATGGGAATAAAATGTTTGGACAGAAAGCACCAAGGCAATGAGCCAGTTGATTGCCGTCCATACCTTCAACACTGAAGATACCCGCTTGCTGAACTTCACACAAAAATGCGTTTTCTTCTTCATTTTTAACGGTTGTTGTCAAACGCAAAACCACTTCGTATACGTTTTCAGCTAACTCACGGCTTTGAGTGTCAAGATCCAACTTAACATCAGGATTCCATTCTTTTTGGAAAATTTCAGGTGAATTAGGCGCTTCAAAAGAAGTATCTTTCAAGAAAATGCGTTGGATTTGGAAGTTTTGTTGTGCTTCTGTGTTTGCTGCTTCAGCCATGATGGCATCCTTATTAATTAAGTCCCAAAGGGAGATGTCACACACAATGTCTCAAAGACATTGCAGAGAAAAACAAGGCTTATTTTTTGCCTTTACGAACCAATGGTAAATTTTCTTGATTCCAAGAACCTAGACCATCTTTCAGTACATTCACGTTTTCAAAACCGGCTTTACGTAATGCGGAGGCATTATCTTGTGCGGTTTGACCCGTTTTACACACCACAATAATGGGGCTTGATTTGTATTTTTCAAGCTCTCCAAAGCGTTCGCCTTTAATATTATCAGGTAAAATATGAATTGCATCGGTAATATGGCCTTGACGGAATTCATCACGAGAACGAATATCAACCACAACCGCATTTTCATGATTCATTAAACGCGTCGCCTCATTGGGCATCACAATCTTATAATTGGCGGTTTTTTCCTTGAAAAAAGAAAAAAGGACAGCACCCAATAACACGACCCAAACGATGGATAAAATCGTATGGTTTGACACAAATTCCATATATTGCTGCATGATTTACGCCTAACTTATTTCAAAGAAAAAAACAAATTTCATAATTATGCGATTGAGTATACCGACCTACCCAATCTTGTACAGATAGCCGCACAGAATCCTTACCCTATCTTCTTAGATTTTGACTTAAATCCCTTTCCCTATCATTGAAATAGAACAAATCAGTCACCTTTATCTGTTCTTATCCTTAAAAACGTCTTAAGGTAAAACTCGTAGAAAAAACACACAATAGAAAAGACGCTTTTCCTACTGTGTTAGCCGAAAATATGTAGTAAAATTGCTCACTTTAGTAATGACTGCTTTGTGCATAATCAAAATAGCATCATAAACAAAGCACTCATTATTATACCGAATTCATTACTCATTAAGGGTCAGATTATGTCAGCTAAAAAAACACTCGCACTTGTCATTTTAGACGGTTGGGGCTATCGCGAAGACGCAAAAAACAATGCCATTGCCAATGCAAAGACCCCTATTCTCGATGGCTTAATGAACACAGAACCACATACTTTAATTGCAGCATCAGGCCTTGAAGTGGGTTTACCCGATGGTCAAATGGGTAACTCAGAAGTCGGTCACACCAATATTGGTGCAGGTCGTGTGGTATATCAAGATTTAACTCGCATCACCAAGTCTATCTCCGATGGCGATTTTTTTGAAAACCCAACGATGGTTAACGCCATGGACAGCGCAATCAAAGCGGATAAAGCCGTTCACATCATGGGTTTGATGTCTCCAGGTGGCGTTCACAGTCATGAAGATCACATTAGATCAGCCGTAGAAATGGCAGCAAAACGTGGCGCAGAAAAGATTTATCTACACTGTTTCTTAGACGGTCGTGATACACCACCACGCAGCGCACAACACTCTCTTCAGCGTTTTGAAAACCTATTTGCTGACTTAGGCAAAGGGCGTGTTGCCTCTTTAGTTGGTCGTTACTATGCAATGGATCGTGATAACAACTGGGATCGCGTACAAGTTGCTTATGATCTAATGACACAAGCAAAAGCAGATTTCACTTACGCATCAGCGGTTGAGGGTTTAGAAGCCGCTTACGCTCGTGACGAAAATGATGAGTTCGTAAAAGCAACAGAAATCCGTGCTGAAGGTCAAGAGTCAGCCGCTATTGAAGATGGCGATGCAGTTATCTTCATGAACTACCGTGCTGACCGTGCTCGTGAAATCACACGCGCTTTCGAAACGAATTTCACAGGTTTTGAGCGTGCTGCATTCCCTGCAATTCATTTCGTTATGTTGACGCAATACGCAGCAAACATTGATCTACCAAGTGCTTACCCACCAGAAGAGCTTACCAATACATTGGGCGAGTGGTTATCAAAGAAAGACAAAACACAATTGCGTATCTCTGAGACAGAAAAATACGCACACGTGACTTTCTTCTTTAACGGTGGTGTTGAAGATGAATTCGTTGGCGAAACTCGCGATATCGTCGCTTCACCAAAAGTAGCCACTTACGACTTACAACCAGAAATGAGCTCAGGTGAGTTAACAGATAAATTAGTCGCAGCTATCGACAGCGGTGAATACGATGTGATCATCTGTAACTACCCGAACGGCGATATGGTTGGTCATACAGGCGTTTACGATGCCGCAGTGAAAGCTTGTGAAGCAGTCGACAGCAGCATGGGTCGCGTAGTTGATGCCATTAAAGCAAACGGCGGTCAACTCTTGATCACCGCTGACCACGGTAACGCAGAAATGATGATTAACCCAGAAACGGGTGACATTCATACGGCACACACCAACTTACCAGTACCTTTGATTTACGTGGGTGATAAATCACTGACATTAAAAGAACACGGTAAGCTATCAGATCTAGCACCAACCATGTTAGCTTTGAGCAACATCGAAATTCCAACAGAGATGTCTGGTCAGGTATTGTTTGATTTGAAATAATTCTGCCTATGCAGATAAAAAAGAATCAACAACCGAAAAAAAAACACCATACCAGCGCATTATGCGCTGGTATCTTTGTTTCTTTCTGCATGTCAGGTTCAGTGCTAGCGAATACCATTCATCAACAAATTCATCAACAACAGCAAAGTATCACCCAACAACAACAACAACAAAACACATTAGAAGACGCGCTAAAAACACAAGAAAAAGCCCTCTCAGATCATCTACGTACAATAAATGCTTTGATACAAGAACAAAAAACACATCAAAAACACATCCAGCAATTACAGCAACAACAAATCAAGCT
>CAMQZF010000181.1 GCA_947039525.1 uncultured Photobacterium sp.
CCCCCGACCCTCTGGTCCCAAACCAGATGCGCTACCAAGCTGCGCTATTCACCGAGCTATCGTTTTACATCCGAAGCGATGTTTTTGTTCGACAACGTCCAACAAAAAGAAAGTGGTCGGTGAAGAGGGATTCGAACCCCCGACCCTCTGGTCCCAAACCAGATGCGCTACCAAGCTGCGCTATTCACCGAACTGTCTCAAATCAGTTTGCACTGAAGAGGTCGCCTATAATACTCAGCATGAGCGCTTTGGCAAGCAACAAACCCATTTTTTTATGAATTTTTACTCACCTGCTTAGCAACTACTCAATATCATTCAAAAAACCACCAACTTTTGCTTAAAAGAACAGCAAACCACCATTTACTTTTCTAACCTTCAAAATACACAATATGCACTTAAAAATCTCACAGATATAATAGTCCAATCTCAGCCAGTTTTGCTAAGGAGCACCTTATGTCTGATTCATCTGACGATCTGGAAGCCTTTTTTCATTTAATGAGCGATGTAAAGCCTCTTACTCAAGATCGTATCGAAGAGAGAAAAAAACCATCAGAGCAAAAAGACTTTCAAGCAAAACGGGCAGCCGCTCAAGCACTGTCTGAGTTAGAGATTGATGGCTTATCATTAAATTTCGCACCAATGTTAAAACCCGAGGATTTCATTGAATTTAAACAAGATGGCGTTCAAGACAGCGTTTATCGCAAATTACGTTTAGGGAAATATGAGATCCAAGCACGCCTTGATCTACATAAAAAAACATTAAAACAAGCACGTGAAGACATGATTCGCTTTTTGCATCAATGCCAACAATTAGACATTCGAACTCTGATCATTGTTCACGGTAAAGGCAAACGCAGTAATCCTCCCGCTTTATTAAAAAGCTATGTAGCATACTGGTTAGAAAATATCAGTGATGTGTTGTGTTGTCATACCGCGTTGAAACAACACGGAGGAACCGGGGCGGTTTACGTTTTATTGAAAAAAAGCGTTACACAAAAACAAGAAAATCGAGAGCGTCATCTTAACCATCGCAGCGGATAACGCGTTAACTTCATTCCATAACAAGAAAATAAAACGCTCTTTAATGACTAAGGAGCTTGTCTACCTTTTGTTAGACAAGCTCCTTTAGCAATCAATCGTGTTTGGCTAACGCGACAAATTGACCTTGTGTCAACGCCACTAAATCTTGTCCAGATAATTCCATATCCAAACCACGACGACCCGCACTCACAAAAATCGTCTCGAAATTTTTAGCACTCTCATCCACAAACGTTGGTAAACGCTTTTTCTGCCCCAATGGACTGATACCACCCACAATATACCCTGTAACTTTTTCAGCCAGTTTCGGATCGGCCATATCGGCTTTTTTTCCTTTTGCGGCCTTTGCTGCTGCTTTTAAATCCAATAAACCAGATACTGGTACAACCGCTACGGCAAGTTGCTTAGGATCACCATTTAAAGCAAACAATAACGTTTTAAATACACGCTCTGTCGTGACCCCTAATGCTTCTGCCGCTTCAACACCAAAGTTAGTATTCGCGGGATCATGATCATAAGGATGGGTATGAAAAACAATGCCTTGCTTTTTGGCTAAACGAATTGCAGGAGTCATTCTTATCGTCTCTTAATCAAAACCTTCACTATAATAATTTGCTTTCTGTTTTTCCATAGCATCGCTTAATTTTGTATGACAAATTAAAGTTAAACAGAAAAAAGCCCCAATATAGGGGCTTTCTTTTACTCTTTTACCGTCTGCAAAGATGCTGGTTTTACACGCTTTAACCCTATGGCAATCAAAGCTGAAATCGCTAAGAAGAAGCAGTAATAAGAATGGGCGACTACATCCAGTGGCGATAAGGCAAAGACCGATCCCAACAATAAGGCTTGTGCACCATAAGGTAAAACACCTTGAATGACGCATGAGAAGATGTCCAATAAGCTGGCTGAACGACGAGGCGTCACCCCATTTTCCTGTGCTAACTCTTTTGCAACACGCCCAGCGACAATGATCGCCACGGTATTATTCGCGGTACACGCATTAGTCAAACTCACCAATCCAGCGATACCCAATTCACTCGCTCGTAGGTTTTGCTCACCATGATGACGAGCACTGAAACGAGCAATCATGCGCTGAATCGACTGGGTTAAAAATGCCAATCCACCTTGTAAGCGCATCATTTCACTGATACCACCAATCAACAGCGACAATAAGAAGATTTCTTGCATATTGCCAAAGCCCGCGTAAATGTCTTTACCGTATTGCGTAAACGAGTAAGCACTTTCACCATCAAATAAACCAATCCCACCCGCCAACACAATGCCGAGCGTCAATACCACAAACACATTCACACCAGAGACAGCCAAAATCAAAATAACAATATAAGGCAAGACCTTTAACCATTGAACCGTTTCAGCAACAGGAGCAGTCGTCACCACACTGCTAAAGCCAAAGATCACCAAGGCCACTAAAGCCGCAGGTAAAGCAATCCGAATGTTTTCTTTGAATTTATCACTCATACGACAACCTTGAGAGCGCGTTGCTGCAATTGTCGTATCCGAAATGATGGATAAATTATCGCCAAACATCGCGCCGCTTAACACAACACCGGCTGTTAACGCCAAATCCATGCCTGCCGCTTGAGCAAGTCCCAATGCCACTGGTGCCACTGCCGCAATCGTGCCCATAGATGTGCCCATCGCCGTTGCAATGAAGGCCGAAATAATAAAAATACCCGGTAAAATTAAATGGGCTGGCAATAATGACAAACCGAGATTCACGGTTGCATCGACACCCCCCGTTGCTTTGGCTACAGAGGCAAATGCGCCAGCAAGAAGATAAATCAAACACATCGCAATAATATCGCTGTGCCCCACACCTCGAATAAATTGTTCTATCGCTTTATTCAGTTTTTCCTTACTCAATAAAATCGCAAGAACCACAGCAGGTAACGCCGCAACAGGCGCAGGTAATTGATAGAAGGCAAAATCAATACCTTGCATCGTGTAATAGCTGCCCACGCCAATAAACAAAAGAAGAAAAAACCCCAATGGCAATAATGCGATTGAGCTAGATTGAGGTTTATTTGGAGAGGAAGAAATATCTGCCATGATAAAAACTCTTGCCGTAGAAATATCGCGTCAGAATAATGAACATATGGGTAGAATGTCAACAAATAGACGTCTAAACGTCCATCTTATTGTGTAACAAAGCCAACGACCTAAATACAGGTACAAAAAAACCCAGACTCGCTGGGTTTTTATTACACATAATGCGCTAATTAGTTGATTTCAATTGGAGCAAAGCTCTTGATCAAATCATCCAATTGTTTAATTTGTGCAAGGAATGGCTCTAGCTTATCCAATGGGAACGCAGAAGGGCCATCACAACGTGCTAAATCTGGCGTTGGGTGTGCTTCCATAAATAAACCGGCAATACCTGCCGCTAAACCTGCACGAGCCAAATCAACGGTCTGCTCACGACGACCACCAGAAGCGGCACCATTTGCATCACGACATTGTAGAGAGTGAGTCACATCAAAAATGATTGGGCTACCTTTAGAGACTTTTTTCATTACATCAAAGCCCAACATATCCACAACTAAATTGTCGTAACCGTGAACCACACCACGCTCACACAAAATTACATTGTGATTATCGCACTCAGCAAATTTCTCAACAATATTACCCACTTGACCTGGGCTCATAAATTGTGGTTTTTTCACGTTAATTACAGCGCCCGTTTTTGCCATCGCTTCAACAAGATCCGTCTGGCGAGCCAAGAATGCAGGTAGCTGAATCACATCAACAACATCAGCCACAGGCTGGCATTGTGCGATATCATGAACATCAGTAATGATTTTCACGCCAAACGTATCTTTCAACTCTTGGAAGATTTTTAAGCCTTCTTCCATACCGGGACCACGGTAAGAGTGAACAGATGAACGGTTTGCTTTATCAAATGACGCTTTAAAAACGTAAGGAATATTGAGTTTGTTGGTGACTTCAACGTAGTGCTCACAAATACGCATCGCCAAATCACGGGACTCAAGGACATTCATACCACCAAACAGCACAAATGGCTTATCGTTAGCTACGTCAATATCACCCACACGAACGATTTTTTGTTCCATCATTATTCTCTTCTCGTTTTAATTAATGTACACATCGAAGATGTTGCTTAATGCAACACCACCGAAGATTCGTTTAAGACTTTAATTTGCAACTCAAGCAATTTTGCGGCCGGATCATCCGGACAATGCTCAATAAAGTACGTATAATCCGACACCGCGGCGGCATCACAGTCCAACTGTTGATAAATATAACCGCGATCGCGAATCTCATGAGGATCACCCGGCTTAAAGCCCAATGATAAATCGCTGTATGCTAAGGCGAGTTCATAATCATCTTCACGCAACAATGCCCCTTTGATCACGGTTAACCACCGTAATAACAGTTGGGTATTTGGCACCGATTGTAAATATTCATCTCGCAGTTCAGCAAACGGTCCTTTTGCACCAATAAGCCACGACTTCATGGTATGCAAACTGACAAATTCGCCATCAAATGGATTCAAATACTGCGTTTCACCATTATCCCAAGACACTTTCAAGACTAACTGAGTAGGAAAGTTAATTGCGGTGACTGGCAACTCCAGCGCTTGTGCTAATAGTAATACAATCGAGCCCAAACTGACCGGAATACCCGTTTTACGCTCTAAAACCGAGTCGATATACGCATTTTCGGAAGAGAAGTACTGCTGTGTATCACCTTTGAAGCCCCATTCGCCATAAAACAACCGCAATAATCCTGCGAAACGCAAAGGCAAATTAGACTCACTTAATAAACTGTCTTTGACGTCTTCAGACAATTCAAGTAATTGCGTCTTCACCCAATGCGAAGGAAAGTCTGGCTCTAATTGCTCAACCAAAGCAACAATGCCTTCCACCAGCGGCATTTCATTTAAGACTTCTTCTGTATACAGCACACTCTTTACCCCAAAAATGGCACTTTAGTCATTGCCAGTTGGGCTGCCATTACTAACCAGCCCAACGCACCCAAAAAGGCAAATGTTTTCAGAACCTTATTGTTACACATGTGCAAAGCGAAATAGCCCAAAGCAAAATACGCTAATACACAACTTAATTTTTCCGTGAGCCATCGACCTGCCTCAGTAAAGGGCATCACACCCGAGACCATGATCAAGCCAATGCCCGTCAATATAATACACGTGTCTACGGCGTGCGGCATGGCTTTAAAAAAGCGGTGATTCACTTTATCTGAGTTCGCCATCTGTAAACCATAACGGGCAATCAATAACAACACACTCAGTGCAATGACAAACAGATGCAAATGCAACAACCCTTGAAATCCAGCCATTTCGTCTTTTTTCTCTTATGTATCAAATAGGAATAACAACCTCTCAATGACAATGGTTGAGTCACTGTCATTAAGAAGAAGTGTATTAACAATTAACCGAATAGAACGACTTTAAAGACCGCTAACTTCGCTGCAATGACCAAACAGGCAATCGCAAGAATAAACATAATGCTTTTCATTAGCTTACTGTTAAAGCGCTGTAAGGTAAGGTAATCAAACACCAAATAACCGACAACGAACAACAGCTTTTCTGTCAACCAGCCACCACCGGCACTGAATGGGCGATATCCCGTTAAATGAATCAATCCCAAACCACTTAAAATAATGAGTAAATTAAAAATGTGGGCGGGAATCTTCAATCCTTTGCTGTTCGCACGAGGGGAGTTCGACATCAACATAAGATAACGAATGATCAAAAATAAAACACTTAGACCAATCACAGTGAAATGCAGTTGTAACATTGCATTGAGGGACATTACTGACTCCTGATATTTATAATTATGATTTCCAGCAGCCCAGAGTCACCCGATCCAAATCGG
>CAMQZF010000182.1 GCA_947039525.1 uncultured Photobacterium sp.
TTTTGAATCTCTTCATAAATATCATGTTCAACGCCATTTTTTATCGCGGCTATTTCTTTCAAATGCAATTGAATTTCCGTGATGTGTTGTGTATTGGGCAATGTAACCAATAATTTCATATCACGATAACCAGACGGAGCCGGTGAACGAAAGCGGTTTTTCACTTCCATAATATGTGCATTTTGGCTTAATAGTTCATAAGCCGAAATTAAATCGGTCACATTATTGGCGACTAACGTACCACGAGCGATGTCGGTTAATTGGTTTACTTTGCCGTTTAATTCAGTCACGATTTTTGTTTGTGCACGCTCGACTGATTTCACTGAAGGAATCATAGGGCGTGTGTGTGTAATCAAACTGATTTGATTAAGTAGCTGGGTTAATTCTTGTTGTGCTTGTTGTCCTTGCTGATACAGCTCAGAAAAATCCATGGTTGATTGTGCTAAATCCGTATAGCGAAAATCAGGTATGGAGTATAAACCATCGATAGAATGAGTAAATTTATCGTTGGAATTTTGTGCTGATGTTGGTAAAGCAAAGTTGACTTTTGATGCCAGTTGAGAAGACGCGATTGCCTGTGGGCTACGTCCAAAAACACAGATAAGAACAACACAAGTTCGAATCAAAGGTTTAACAACCATTTTCACTCCTTAAGGAACAAACAGTAGAAAGCCTTTTCGTTCTGTTTGTTTCACGCGATCAGAAATGACCGCACCCGTAGAATATCGATTTTTCACCACTGGTTTCAATGTGCAACTCCACACTTTTTGAGGATGAAAATGTCAGTGTGTGACACCCATCTCAGAGTCTGCATTTTTTGTTCCAGTTGTGCTGTATTCAATGAAATATGACTCGAGTGATAACTTCTTTTTTGAACGATATTTGTTAGACTCACCGAAAATTAAGAAGTAATGGATTAATAATGAATCAGTCAGTTATTGTCATTTTCATGATCATTTGGGTCGGGTTGTCGGCAGGCAGTATTTTGTTGTTTCAACGAGGTGACAATGCAAGTTTAAAAGAAAAATGGTGGCCGCGTTATACCATTTTCAGTAATGCGATTATTGCCGGGTTTTTAGTGTATCTTCAGCCTCCACTTTTTATTTTATTGCCATTGTTAGCACTCATGATTCCGTTAACGTGGATGACGATTAATTCTACGCGCTTTTGTCACCATTGTGGCAAGGTGACGCGGAATCCTTTTTTCATGAAGCGTGCTACTCAATGTAGTCATTGTCAGAAATCCTTTTCATAATATTTAATTAGTGACTGGGAATGACCATTGGGGTTTGATAAAACGTGGTGACCTGCAGCGCGGAATTATTTAATGAATAAATTTGGCGATAAATGGTGTAATAGCGATAAATATTACCAACATACACGACAGGCTGCATACCGACGTGTTTTTGCACCACAATGTCGACATTATTGAACCACAGGTTGGGATTAAAACCTTGAGCGCCTGCTTTTTTTCGTAGGTTTTTGATGCGAGTTGGTCCAGCATTATAGCTGGCTAAAGCAAAATAAAAGCGATTCATGGCGTCGACATTTTGATCATTAAAGTAATTATCAATGATAAAACGCATGTATTTCACCCCAGCATGGATGTTGTTATTCACTTCGTAAATATTGGGAATATTAATATACGGTTCTCGTGCTGTTTGTGGCATCACTTGCATGATGCCAATAGCACCAACACTCGATCTCATCGATTGGTCTAATCGTGATTCTTGATAAGCTTGAGCGGTGATCATTAACCAATTTAATGTATACATATCCGCGTAATGAGTAAATGAACTTTCTAAATTTTTAAAATTCTCAATGTTTTTCTTATTTAGTAATTGATTAAACCAAGCCGTACTGTGTAAATAACGGTTATAAATTATATTGCCGTTTAATGTGCCAACTTTATTTAAGGTTATAAATTGGTTGAGGATATTTTTAAGTTGCGGACTGTCTTGGCGAAATGCCCAACCAATTTTTGCATTTTCTCGCAGTGGAAATTGTTTCTGTACTTTTATGTCTTTCATGACCATGGTCCAGAAATCGGCTTTATCACTGTCTAATACGGTCATCGTCAGCATATCGGCACGCAGCATTTCTAATAATTCAAAATCTTGCATGGTTTCTTCAATAAAAAAGATTCGCATTGGACTGAGTCCTAAGCGTTTTAGCTGATCATTGATGCGCAATAAACTGTGGTAATAACTGGAGGTGGGACGAACCCAAATCTTTTTGTTCGCGAGTTGCTGAACACGAGTGATTTTTTCATGATTATTACGTGTTACCAGATACTCTTTAATGCCATCCACTATCGGTGTACTAAAGGCGACTTCTTTTTTGCGATAATCAGTGATGCTGAGGTTAGATGCCGCAATATCACCGATGCCTGCGGTTAATGCTGGTAGTAGAAGATCTCGAGTAACAGGAATAATTTGCAGACGCATCGGGTTTTTGCTGTGTTTATTGATGAAGGTTTCAAATAAAGTCAGCATATTAGACACAGTGCCTTCAGGGTGCCCATTATCCAAGTAATAGAACCCTAAATCGGCAGAAACGAGAACGCGAACGACCCGCCGTTTTTGCATTTCTGAATAATCGCCGGTAAATCGCTCTTTAGTCAGAAAAGGCGCGATTTCATAGCTGGTTGCTATGGATGAAAAAAACATAACCAAAACAAGAAAACCAAACTTTAGTAACGATAATGTGCGTCCTGTTGTCATGATCATTGACCACCATCATTAAAACGATCAGGAACCTTATTACTACGTTTTGTTACCCGATCTTGAATGTGGATAAGTATAGTGAATTTGACTGCTTTTTATTTTCTGAGTGGTTTTTAATCATTTTTATGGTTTGTTCCTCTACTGAATCATCGGATTGTATTGTTATATGGTGAAAAAGAATGCAAGGCTAAATTGTGTCGTAGTACGTTTTGTTCTAGGGGAAATGTGGATTTTTTATACACTCAATAAAGAGAAATATTGAGGTATGAAAGGATAAGCAATAGAAATCAAGAGCTATGGGTTTTGAGGCTTCTAAAGTCGATGTTTTTGTCATTTTTAAAGATCAAATGCAAAAAAGAAAACAGGCTGAAAGGTGTTATTTAATGCCATTTATTGACGCAAAATCGGATGTGACTGCATTAGCACTTCTTCAAAGAATCGAATTCTGAACGCACAATGAATGCACATTTTATCCTATTTGTGAACGTCAAAACTGTCCTTTTTATCACTTTGAGAGCAAAGAAAAGAGTTGACAATTTCTTGAGGGAATTTCATTTTTTCTCATAAAAATACTTGCAAAAAATACTTTGTTTGATCCCTGTACTGTCCTAATGGAATATTGATTTAGATCAAGGTATGTTAAGCGGAATTTTCGCCTAATACCCACATCTTGTATTATCTGGATCTACTAACACTATATTTTGTGTTTGTATTCGGGCCACTTTTTGGAGTTTGTCAAGTGAAACCTGTTGTCATTAAGCGTGATGGATGCTGCGTACCTTTCGAATTAGAACGAATCAAATTGGCAGTGCTAGGTGCGGCTGAGTCCGTTTCTCCTGTTGATGAGTCTTATGCTCAATCAGTGGCTGAGTCAGTACAAGCTCAATTTGAAAACCAATCTGAAATTGAAATTCACGCCATTCAAGACGCAGTTGAAAATCATTTGATGAACGGCGCTAATAAAGCGATTGCCCGTGCTTACATTGAATACCGTCATGAGCGTGATTTAGCGCGTGAAAAGAAGAGCCAGTTAAACAATGAAATTCGTGGTTTGATTGAAGAAAGCAACGCGGCTTTGTTGAATGAAAATGCGAATAAAGACAGCAAGGTGATCCCAACACAACGTGATTTATTAGCCGGCATCATCTCTAAACACTACGCGCGTAAGCATATGTTGCCGCGTGATGTGGTTGATGCGCACGATCGCGGCGAAATTCACTATCATGATCTTGACTACGCCCCATTCTTCCCAATGTTTAACTGTATGTTGGTGGATCTGAATAACATGCTGACCCATGGTTTTAAAATGGGTAATGCTGAAATTGACACTCCGAAATCGATTCAAACAGCAACCGCTGTTACGGCGCAAATTATTGCACAGGTGGCAAGTCACACTTATGGCGGTACTTCCATCAACCGTATTGATGAAGTGCTGGCTCCGTACGTCACCGTGAGCTACCAAAAGCAGCTGGATTTAGCCAAAGAGTGGGACATTCCAAATCCTGAGTTATTTGCAAAAACTCGTACCGAAAAAGAGTGTTATGACGCGTTTCAATCGTTGGAATACGAAGTAAACACCTTGCATACCGCTAATGGACAAACGCCCTTTGTGACTTTTGGCTTTGGTTTAGGTACGTCGTGGGAATCACGTTTGATTCAACAGTCCATCTTGAAAAATCGCATTGCGGGATTGGGTAAGAATCGTAAAACAGCGGTTTTCCCTAAATTGGTGTTTGCCATTCGTGATGGTGTGAACCATAAAAAAGACGACTGTAACTACGACATTAAACAGTTGGCGTTAGAGTGTGCAACACAGCGTATGTACCCTGATATTTTGAACTACGACAAAGTGGTTGAAGTTACAGGTTCGTTTAAAACCCCGATGGGTTGTCGTAGCTTCTTAAACGATTGGAAAAATGAGCAAGGTGAATCCGTCCACGATGGCCGTAATAACCTGGGTGTCGTTAGCTTAAACTTGCCTCGTATTGCAATTGAAGCGAATGGTGATGAAGCGGCATTTTTTGATTTATTAGACCAGCGTTTACGTTTGGCACGTAAGGCGTTAGATACTCGTATTGATCGCTTACGTGGCGTAAAAGCACGCGTTGCCCCAATTTTGTACATGGAAGGTGCATTAGGCGTACGTTTGAAAGCCGATGATGATGTGAGCCAGTTATTTGAAAATGGCCGTGCTTCTATTTCGTTGGGTTATATCGGTATTCATGAAACGGTTAATGCGCTATACGGTATGGATAATCATATGTATGACAGTGAAGCACTGCGTCAAAAAGGCGTTGTCATTGTTCAATGTTTACGTGATGCTGTCGACGCATGGAAAAAAGAAACGGGTTTTGGTTTCAGTTTGTACAGCACACCAAGTGAAAACTTGTGTACCCGTTTCTGTGAAATTGATGCAAAAGCGTTTGGCATTAAAGAAGGCGTTACGGATAAAGGTTATTACACCAACAGTTTCCACTTAGACGTGGAAAAGAAAGTAAACCCATACGATAAGATTGATTTTGAACAGCCTTACCCTGCCATGGCAAACGGTGGGTTCATTTGTTACGGCGAATTCCCGAATATGCAGCGTAATATTGAAGCCTTAGAAGACGTTTGGGATTACAGCTACTCTCGTGTGCCGTATTACGGAACGAATACACCGATTGACGAGTGTTACGAGTGTGGCTTTACAGGCGAATTTAAGTGTACGTCGAAAGGTTATGAGTGTCCGAAATGTGGCAACCATGATGCAGAAAAAGTGTCTGTGACTCGTCGTGTTTGTGGTTATTTATCTTCACCAGAATCTCGCCCTCTTAACCGAGGTAAGCAAGAAGAAGTGATGCGTCGAGTGAAACACCTATAATGAATTACCATCAGTATCATACTGTTGATGTGGTCAATGGTCCCGGTACACGCTGCACCCTGTTTGTCTCAGGGTGCGAGCACCAATGTAAAGGGTGTTATAATCAATCTACATGGCGTGTCGATTCGGGGTTTGAATACACTCAAGACGTTGAAGATCAGATCCTTGCGGATTTGAAAGACACTCGAATCAAACGCAAAGGGTTATCGCTTCTCGGTGGTGACCCTTTACATC
>CAMQZF010000183.1 GCA_947039525.1 uncultured Photobacterium sp.
GTCAAATTGGCCCCCCATTCTTACTCGGATGTTTGGTTTGCAGCACCCTTTTATCTCTTATTGGCTATTTCGGGATTCGTGGATTGTGGCGATATTCTGTCGTTCGCAGTTGGAATAAACGCAAAACCCGTTTTTCAGCCAAATAAATATCAAACAAAAAAACCTCGAAATACGCTATCGTAAATTTCGAGGTTTTCTTTATGGTAAAAGAGCTCAATCACATCAATATGTGAAATTATCCAATCATCTCACACATTATCGTTTATTTTGAACTTAATACCTGCGCAGGTTGTAAAGCACTGGCTCGACGAGCAGGATACCAAGTTGCCAATAAACTCAATACAATAGCCGTAACCGTAACAATCACGACATCATGCCATTCTAATTTGGTTGGCAAAAAGTCAATAAAATACACGCTTCCTGACATAAACTGATGCCCCACAATGGCCTCAATCACATTTACAATATGAGTCAAATTAACGGCAACTAAACAACCAACCGCCGACCCCACCAAAGAGCCAACAACGCCAGATAGCACACCATGCCAAATAAAAATGGATTTAATCAATCCATCACTAGCCCCCATGGTACGTAAAATCGCAATATCAGACGATCGGTCTTTCACCGCCATCATCAGTGTTGACACAATGTTAAAGCAAGCAACACCAATCACCAGCACCATGACCAAATACATAATAGTACGTACTAACTGAATATCGTGATACAAGTAACCATATTGCTGAGTCCAACTGCGTAAGTACACATAAACAGGCAAGGTATTACCCACTTCACTCACAATCCGCTGAGCTTGCAGTACATCGTTTACTTTCAAAACAATCCCTGAAACGCCATCCCCCATGCCAAGATAAGATTGCGCATCTTTCAAAGGTACCATGGCAAATGAGTGGTCAATTTGTCCACCAAGAGCCAAAATACCTTCAACCTGCAAACGAATACGATGAGGGGCACGGAGCTGAAACTTAGGGTCTGGATTTGGAATCATAGCAGTGATCCAATCCCCCACTTTTACACCCAATTTTTGTGCCACACCTTGTCCTATAATGACTTGCTGATGACCCGCTTTAAAACGCTGCCATGCACCATCAAGAACAAAATGGGGTAATGAACTAATATGTGCTTCCTCTGTGGGCACAACGCCCTGCATTGCAACCGCTTTCAACGCATTATCATGTTGTAATAACGCCGTAAATCCCACATAAGGCTCTGCCCCAACGACATCTTTGTGTTTTCGCACCGTCGCCAACATGGACTGCCAATTTTTCATTGGTGGATTTACGGCTTCTAATTCTCCTTGAGGAATGACGGATAACACACGTTCTTGTAATTCTTGTTGGAAACCATTCATTGCCGATAAACCAATAATGATAACGCCAACACCAACCGCAATCCCAATCATGGAAGAAAAAGAAATGAAAGACACCATACGGTTACGTTTTTTACCGCGGTTAAAACGTCGCCCAATAAAAAACGATAAAGGTCTAAACATTACTCTACCTCAACCAATAAACCGTCTTTCATATACATGCAACGATCCAGTTTTCCCGCTAATTCAGTATCGTGTGTCACGACCAAAAATGCCGTTCCGGATTCTTTATTTAAAGTTCGCATCAAATCATATATTTCTAAAGCCGTTTTATGATCCAAATTACCCGTTGGTTCATCCGCCAACACTAGTGCGGGTTTACACACTAATGCACGCGCTATTGCCACACGTTGACGTTCACCACCACTTAATTCCGATGGACGATGATGATAACGATGACCTAATCCTACAGTTTCCAACAGTTCTAACGATTGTTTTTTTGCTTCCTCCGCCTTCATACCGCCAATCAATAGTGGCATTGCCACATTCTCTAACGCGGTAAAATCGGACAATAAATGATGAAATTGATAAACAAAACCAATGTGCTGATTGCGAATCTTAGCTTGTTTATTTGGATGCAATTGACTTAAGTGATGATCTTGGAAAAAAACATCCCCTTCGCAAGGCTGGTCCAATGCGCCTAATAAATGCAATAACGTACTTTTTCCAGAGCCTGACGAACCCACAATGCCCACCAATTCGCCTTTCGCAATGGCAAAGCTTACTCCTTTCAATACTTCAGTTTCTAACTTGGCTTCGCGATAACGTTTGGTTAAATCACGACATTCTAATAATGAATTACTCATAACGTAATGCCTCAGCAGGACGAACAGACGCCGCACGATAAGATGGATATAAGGTGGCCAATAAACTCAATAGAATGGCACACACAATAACAGTAATAATTTGCACAGGCTCAATCAGCACCGGTAAAGAGCCGCCAATCATTAATAACTTCACACCCAAAAAGCTTAAAATGCCATTCAAATTTAAAGATAAAATGATCCCTAAAATGCCACCACTAACCGCCCCAAGCACGCCACTGCTCGCACCTTGTACCATGAAGATGGTCAACACTTGAAAACTGCTCATACCTTGTGTTTTCAAAATAGCGACTTCGGCTTGTTTTTCCATCACCACCATAATGAGAGCAGAAATAATATTAAATGCTGCCACACCCACAATCAGACCCAACATCAAACCCATGATGTTTTTTTCCATTTGTACGGCTTGAAATAATTCACCACGCTGCGCACGCCAATCAGACCAATGCCAATCTTTTGGCAGTGGATGATGCGCTAACGTCACCACATCAAATGGATTGGTCAAAAATAAACGCCAACCCGTAATTTGGTCTGGATAATAATGCAGCAAACGTCCAGCATCTTGAATATTCGTGAATAATAACTGCTGATCCACGTCCGATCCGGTATTAAAAATCCCCGCAACCGTAAAATTTCTTTGACTCGGAATACGCCCTATAGGGGTATATTGACTGGCTCCAGTCACCATGACTCTCACGGTATCGCCAACTTGAACGCCAAGTTGCACCGCCATTCCTTGCCCCAAAATAACGCGATAAGTTCCTGGTATTAATGATTTCAAACTGCCAACCACCATATTGGCTTTCACCGCATCATAATCGCTTGGGTTAATTCCCAATAACGTACCCGCTGTTAATGATTCAGCGCTTTGAATGATCGCTTCACTGCGCACCAAAGGTGAAACATGCGTCACATGAGGTAATTGAGTTAACTCCTTTGGAGGCGTATTAGCATTCGGCATCGGACCATGATCCATCGAGATCACCGCCTGCGGCATCACACCTAAAATGCGAGTTTTCAATTGTTGCTCGAATCCATTCATCACCGACAAGACCGTCACTAATGCCAAGACACCAATGGTAATCCCCGCCGTCGATAAATACGAAACGAAACGACTAAACTTATCAGCAGAACGTCCTTTTAAATAACGCCAACCAATGAAAAACGACACAGGATGAAACATAAAGAATTCAAAACCATCCACTTAACACACTGTTCGCAAGGATACCTTGTGGCTGCAAGGATTACTATGATAGTCCCAAGAATTGCCTGCAAAAGAGAACAACAGACCAAAGAGAACCCTGCACTGTCTTGCTCCTAACGCATCGGTACGAGATAATCCATCTCAACCTTGCATAACTCCGGAGATCTTCATGGAACAAGACGACTATTTTTCGGTAAACAGCCAACAGATATTGTGCCTCGATCCCATATTAAAAGAAGAGGACATCCCCAGCTTCGCTGAGTTTCTGCAAGAAATACCAGCCCTTTTTCAATTATTAAATCAATGTGATGAATACGATCAGGCACTCAAAAAAACGCTGGATAAAGCTGAATCATTAAATTCCGAGCTAATTGCAACGTGCTTTAAGCTTCAAAATACCAAGATAAATGCCTTATTGGCTTTTTTATTAACACAACATACTCAAACACAATTAAAAACCCAAACCTTAACTTTTGGCGCTAGCCAACTCAGCTTTTTATCACCGACTGATTGGGCATTACATCAAACAGTCCGCATACAATTGCTGTTACAAACCCCAGCTTGCGCCATCTATGGCTATGCCACCGTGATCGAGACTCATCAAACAGCCGATGACTTATTCCGAATTACGCTCCGCTATCTCCATTTGCAAGAATCTGACCGTGATTTGTTAATACGTGCTGCTTTGCACATTCAGCAAGCACTTTTACGTCAACGTACTCAACAACATAACAAACAGAACCCAAATTCATGATGAACACACATTCTATGCTTAGCATTCCCAACAACAGCACACAAGGTAATACCCTATTCCTGAACCATCTATCCGGTGCTGCTTTAACTCTGGCACTGCGTGAAATCAGTGAACAACATTCAGGCCCCGTCATGATCGTGACGCCGGATTCACATACCGGCATTCGATTACAGAATGAATTACATTCATTGACTGAATTACCGACGTCGTTATTTCCAGATTGGGAATCGTTACCTTACGATCATTTTTCGCCCCATCAAGACATCATATCGGAACGTCTTGCTCAGCTTTATCAATTACCACTGAAACAACAAGGCATAACCTTAGTCTCTGCCAGCACGTTATTGCAGCGTTTATGTCCAACGTCATTTCTACAACAAAATGCATTAATTATAAAAAATGGCGATCAGCTGTCATTAGAGAAATTACGTCACCAACTCGAAATATCCGGTTATCGTCACGTAGATCAAGTCATGGAACATGGTGAGTACGCTAGCCGCGGCTCGTTATTGGACTTATTCCCAATGGGCTCCCGAGTTCCATTTCGTTTGGATTTTTTCGACAATGAAATTGACTCCATTCGTTCATTTGATCCCGATACACAACGTTCTAATGAGCCCTGTCCACACATTCGCTTATTACCCGCTCACGAATTTCCTACGACCACAGCGGCCATCGAACTCTTTCGAGCACAATGGCGAGAACAATTGCCTATCAGTCGAGAACCAGAGTCGGTCTACCAACAAATCAGCCAATCACAATGGTCAAACGGCATTGAATATTGGCAACCGTTGTTTTTCACCCAAACAGACACCTTATTTGATTACGCCTCAGAGCAAACATTATGGATTATCGCTGGCGATATCGAAACTTCGATTCGTCAATTTTTAACCGATACTCAACATCGATTTGAACAACGGGGTGTCGACCCTTTACGTCCATTATTACCACCAGAAAAGCTCTGGTTACGTGAAGATGAGTTGTTTCATCATTTAAAATCCAAACAAAAAGTTCGGATTTTACCGTCAGAAAGTGACACTAAAAAAGGACAATACACGGTTCCAATTTGTGCACTGCCCGATTTAGCCCTGAATAATAAGCTCAAAGTACCCTTTGGATTACTACAAGAGTTCTGTACAGCTTTTACTGGAAAATTAATTTTTTCTGTTGCCTCCGAAGGACGCCGTGAAGCCTTAGTCGATCTCCTTAGTGAAATTCAACTTCGTCCCCATTATGCAAACAACATCAATGAGGCCATTCAAAGCACAGAGCAATACCTCATTATCATCAGTGCAACTGAGCAAGGTTTCCAATTTGAAAATGGCTCATTGGCTTTCTTATGTGAAAATGATCTTTTGGGTGAGTACCGTCAACCAATCCAAAGAAAAAGCAATAAAACCACCGTCAATAGTGACACGTTAATTCGTAATCTTGCTGAAATTAAAGTAGGTCAACCCGTTGTCCACTTAGAGCACGGAATCGGACGCTATCTTGGCTTACAAACCTTAGATGCCGGAGGCATCACCACAGAGTTTGTGACGTTAGAATACCAAAATGAAGCAAAACTCTAC
>CAMQZF010000184.1 GCA_947039525.1 uncultured Photobacterium sp.
TATTAAGACTTAATAATACGGCTTCATTATATTGTGTAAAAATCAAATGAACTTCATTGGATTTGATATACAGTAAAGCCGACTCAAGAGAAGAACAAAAATGAACATATTCACTATTTATTGAACAACGAGATAAAGACAAGGCGAATACATCGGGGTTAGGATCAATAATGAGTAGCGTTATCTGAGTCATTCCTTGACCTCCAAACTATCTATAAATAAAAATATTCCCAATGATCAGTGTCAATCAGCATGACATTAAAAAATAAATCAAATAAATATGTAGCATATTATTATATAAGAAATAAAAACACCGTAATAACGAATTAATCATTACGGTGTTATAGAGTTTGATCTTTATCTCAAGAAGAATGAAATTAACGAATATCTTCTTTATTTAAACCATACTTGCGCATCTTTTCAACTAAAGTAGTACGACGCATACCTAACATATCCGCAGCTCTAGCCACAATACTCGATTGTGCTTCTAATGCTTGCTTAATCATGTCCACCTCAACATCGGCCAGCATCTCTTTTAAGTTAACGCCTTCAGCAGGAAGATCCGTTAATAAATTAGTATGGTCATCTTCTTGTACACTTTTAAACATTTCAGCAAGCGCTTGACGCTCTTGTTGCTCAACGGATAATCCAATTGGCTCTGGTTCAAAATGAGGCAAATTGATATAACGATATTGAATCGGTAAATGATTCACATCAACGATTTGCCCTGGGTATAAAATAAGCAGACGTTCAACTAAATTTGCTAATTCCCGCACGTTACCTGACCATGAATGCTCCATTAAAGAGGCAATGGCACGTGGGGTTAAATGAATTCTATTTGCACCTTCGGCTTCCATTCTAGTTAACAATTCTTGTAATAACAATGGAATATCTTGCTTTCTATCACAGAGTGACGGCATCGTAATTGGAAATACATTCAAGCGATAATACAAATCTTCTCGGAATAATTTCTCAACAATCATGGCTCCCAAATCTTGATGTGTCGCAGCGACAATACGAACATCAACTTCGATAATCTCAGAGCCACCAACGCGCTCAAAGCAACGCTCTTGCAACACTCGCAATAATTTCACTTGCATCGGCATTGGCATATCGCCAATTTCATCCAAAAATAGCGTACCACCATTTGCCAGTTCAAAACGCCCTTTACGCGTCGTCACCGCTCCAGTGAAAGCGCCCTTTTCATGGCCAAACAATTCACTTTCTAATAAATCTGGTGGAATAGCACCACAGTTCACCGGAACAAATGGACCTTCACGGTGAGAGTGATAATGAATATTTCGAGCAACTACTTCCTTTCCGGTACCTGATTCACCCAAGATCAACACATTCGCATCAGTAGGCGCAACTTGCTCCATCAAATGACGCACTTCACTGATCCTAGCACTGCTGCCTACCATGCTACGGAATAACGTGTTTTTACGCCCTAACTGTGGAATATTTACGGGGTATTCACCCACAAACTCTTGACAATGGCGTAATGCATCGATTAATTGAAAATAATTGACTGGCCGAATAACATTCCCAACATAATTAGGCAGTTCCGCAAGTTTCTCAACATCACTCAATAACGACACAACGGGTATATGATGATGTTTTTTTAACGTATTCAAAACATCATTTCGTAATGATGTTGATTCAATTGTACCAAATAAGCATCCAGCCCAATTTTGACCCCAAATGGCGTTGTTTAACTCACAAGTAGCCATAGCAACATGATCAATACCCACAAATTGTAAAATCACACTGAGATCATGACGATGTTGTTGGTCATCATCAATGAGGAGAATTTTCTCTAAACCTTGCATAAAATGAGCTGCTCATAATCAATTAAACATCAATCAGCCTCTTTCTTAGAAAGATAACCGCGACTAAAAGGTATAATGATTTATTTTAAACAAAGTTATAAACAAAGCTACTAATAAGGCAACAAAACCACGAACAAAGCTGTGATATCCATTGAGAAGATGTATTTTTTTAATACAAATGATTTTCTCTTTGCCATTTTACTGATCACCATCAACTAAAATGATGCTCAATAGGTATGACGATCCAGGCCGATTGAATTTCACGTAGTAAGCTCACCACTAGCTCAATTTTATCCGGATTATTTTCTTGATTCGCTTCTATTAAATGACGTGCCATAAATTCATAAATATTATCAAGATTTACAGCAATTTCACCGCCCTCTTCCATAGAAAGGCAATCGCGTAAACTGTAAATGATCGCTGAGGCTTTTCCTATTTTTTCACCTTTAACGGTAATATTTCCTTGTTGTAATGCCCCCTTTGCCTGAATTAAACGCTCAACTGCACCTTGCAATAACATGGTAATCACTTTATGCGGTGAGACCGTTTCTAATAGGGTATTGACGGATACACGTTGATAAGCTTGAAGCGAAGTTCTCATGATTGTCCTTATTTTTGATACGTTTGATAAGCACTGGCAGATTGCTGACGAATCTTTGCTTTGAGTAATCCTTCACGAATGTGTGTTTTATGTTTTTCTAACGTTGCTTTCAACGCTTTGGTCTGTTTCACCAATTGATCGAACTCAGAACGCGTTAATGCGTTGCTATCGCTCAATAATAAGGTGACTTGATGATGTCGAGCCGAAATCAGAGACTCTAATTTCATTGAAAAGGTATCGGATTCGATGTTTTTCAACAATAAATGTTCAATCTGTTGTTCTAACTGAGTAATTTCGTTCACGGCTATCCATTTCCTTCAAAACCAAACATGCTCATCATGGCATTCAATTCTTGGCTCATTTTTGATAAGGCAGCATCCATCGCACTTAATTGTTTGTAGGTACGATCTTCAAACACACTCATTCGTTGCTCTAAGGTTTCAATTTCTTCTTTAAAATCGGATTTTTGAGATTCTAATCGGGTTTCTTTATTGGTGATCACGCCTTGTTTGCCCACAAAATCATCCAACCCTTGTGTCACTCGGCTGACTAAACCCGACTCCCCTTGCGTAAAAAAATCCGACGCTGCCATAAAGTCGTCGTCTAATTGTTGGGTTAATTGCTCTTGATCAATTTCAAGCTTGCCTTCTCGATCCGTACCTAAACCAAAGTCACTCAACGGGCGATTTTTTCCTGATTCGATCGTAACAGACTCATTTAACACATTGCGTAATTGACTGATTAAGGAGCGTGAAGCGCTGTCTCCCACCAACGGGGCAGCTTTGTCCGCTTCCGCATCAAAACTGGATTGCGACTCCACCATATTAACCAAGCTATTGTATAAATTAACAAAAGAGGAAACGGATTTTTTTACCTGACTGTGATTATTATCAATATTGATGGTGACTGATGTCGTGTCTTCAGTGTCGGTTAATTGCTTTACGTCGAGCGTCATGCCATCGATCGCGTCTTTAAATTCGTTAGTTTTGCTGTTGACGATGGCATACCCATCAATCACGATTTGAGCGTCTTGCGCGGCTTGCATCTCCGCCATATTACTGTTGCTGATATTCGGGTCAAAATGCAACTGTTGAACGTCGCCTGTGGCTTGGCTGGCATCAATAGCGATTTGTTGATCTTTGCCTGACTGTTGGCTCGAAAAAACCAATTTCGCGCCCACCTCATCGGTAATGATGGTGGCTGAAATGCCGGGATTATCTTCGGCTTGATTGATCGATTGCACCAGTGATTTTAAATCGCTGTTTTTGTCATCCAAATTCAGCGTCATGCTCTGATTTCCCAGCGATAAGGTCAACGAACCTTGCCCTAAGGACGCATTGGGATCGGCGTCTAACGCAAATTGGCTTGCCACTTTGTGTTTTTGAGCCAACTGTTTGACCTCTATCGAATATTGACCCGCTTGAGCGTCGCTGGTGCTGCTGACACTGACAAATTCACTGTCGGAACTGGTGCTGCTTTTACCGAGAAAGACATCGTCGGCTTTAAATTCGGTTAATTTTTCTTGAAAATTTGATGCCGAGGATTTAATCAAACCATACGCACTCAAATGGTTATCCACTTTGCTCATGCTTTGTTGAATGCGCGTCAGTTTTGGGGTGCGCTCGGCGGCGACCAATTGCTCGGTCATGTTGCCGATGTCTAATCCTGACCCTAAGCCTCCAATGGATAATCCCATGCGTTTTCTATACGTCCTCTTGCAACGAATTTGGCGCGTGTTTGGCTAAATTCTGATTTAAGTCCAATAAATCTTGGGTGGGAATTTGACGAATGACTTCCCCGCTTTTTTTATCCGAAAAAATGACCACCGAGCGTCCACTGTCTTCGTCCAATTGAAAACTCAATTGGGTGCTGACCGTTTTCAAAATATCCGATAATTGTTCCTTTTGTTTCTCGGTTAATCGTTCATTTTGGGTCTTTGGCGTGTCGTCTAACGTGGGTTTTTCACGATTCTCTGCCACTGTAGTAGGGGCATTGACCGATTTCACCCTGTTTTCTGTGGTAGAAGGATTGAGCGACTTTCCCCTACTTGCGGATGATGCCGCGCTATGTTCAACATTGTCAGACGTTGAATTTGGCGAAGGTGAAAAAATGAGTGTCAGTATTGGTGAGATGTCCATGCAATCCTCACAGATTGGCTCTTAAGGTTATCATTTCGTCAACCTTAAGAGCCGCCCTTACGATTAATCCAGCAAGCTCAGTGCGGCTTGTGGGTTCATTTTTGCTTGTGCCAAAATCGAGGTTGAGGCTTGTTGCAAGATTTGGTTTTTGGTCATTTTGGTGGTTTCCATCGCGAAATCGACGTCCTTAATTCGACCGTTCGACGCTGCCACGTTTTCAGACACGTTGCCCAAGTTGCTTAAGGTGTGATCCATGCGATTTTGGAAAGCACCCAAATCGGCACGTTGACTATCGACCTGAGCCAAAGCGGCATCCAAAATGTTCACCGCATTTTGTGCGCCCTCAGAAGTTGACACATCAATGCTGGCAACAGATTCCATGGTGGTCGTAGTTTTATCAATGGCTAAATCTGTCGGCGCTTCAGTGCCCGCAAAATTCGTAGCCGTCACTTCTAAGCCATCAACATCGGTATCAATTTTTGCGGAAGAAAAATCAACCTCAAACCCCAAAACGGTAGTCTTACCATTTGCGGTACCAGCATTGCTTGATGTTTCCGTTGCTGCCCCTTGAGCAGTCCCATCACCCACTTGTGGAGTGCCATTAATCGTCACTGATGTCGCTGCCGTATTTGCAACCACAAGATCCACACCGATGACTAATTGTTGTTCGTCGTGTGAGCCTGTAAATGTAAATGTGCCATTTTCTTCGGTTACTGACATGCCAGCCAGTGTGGGATCAGCTGTGATTGCATCTGCAATGGCGGTTTCAAATGCTGCCAACTTCCCGGCATCGTCCATTGCATCTGTTAATATCACTGTTTCACCAGCAACCGTCATTTCTAAAGTTTCACCTGTATTAACAGCAAGACCACTGACTTCCATCGTTGCCAGTTGGTTTACCTTATCACCGACACTCACATCACTGATGCCATCAATGTTATTGATTTTGTTTTCAAGATCGTCTTTAGTCATGTCTTTGGTGATCGCAATATCATGACTTTTTCCATCGACCTCTAATGAAAATTTACCGTCTGCGGTTGCGGTACCTGCTTGTACTTGAGTGGCGCCTGTTATCCCTGTTAACGCGTGAGATTCACGACCAATCGCGTGGGATGAAATGTCGGTTAAGGTCA
>CAMQZF010000185.1 GCA_947039525.1 uncultured Photobacterium sp.
ACTTCTTCATCAACCCAGAGCTTTAAAGACAGAACCGCCACACAACTCATCTCATTCTCTTTTTACATAGCTGTATTGCTTCTACCTTACTGCTTAACCGCATCCATTCTTTGCTATCGTATCACGACAAATTATTTTTTTGGACTGACCATTATTAAACAAAAACCCCTGACTCACTACTAATAAAGTTCAATGATCAAAAGTATAAGCATTAAAAGAAAGCAAGATACTTGAAGCGTAACCAGAAACAAAGATAAAGAATCCATTGTTTTTAAATGAACAACGCACAATAAAATCACTTTATTTATTAAAAATATTAATAACTTAATGCTTTTTATTTTAAGGTTTCATCTTTTCTTAATACCTCTTTAAAAAACTTGAATTTTACAAACATTATGTGTCTATCATATAATTAATCTTATTGAAATCGCTGACAAAACAACTGAATTAACATTAAAGAATAAATCGTTACATTAAGCATTGTTTACAGAAAGCGAAATAAGTTCACCTATTATTACCAAGATTTTAATTAACATAAAAAGAGATTATTTTAGACAACAGCTTCTTATATTTTACACACTTAACGCATACTGAAAAATATTACCTGTCTTTTTTCATCTCAACTTAGGTAAAATATTCAATCTCTATAAGGCGTCAATTTGATGACCTTCAATATAAAAGTTAATTAGTCATGTCAAAAGATAAAGAAATAAAATTTGAAAATTCAATGGGGCCTAACTGGTTTGCCTCTGTTATGGGTACTGGCATTATTGCCAATGCCGCGGTTGGGCTACCTTTTTTTGGTAAACAACTGACCGATTTTGCCTTAGTTGTCTGGATTATTGCTTTTATAATGCTCATTGTCATGACCATTCTAAAAGGTGCCCAAACCATCACTCGTCCTCACATTATTAAACGTCAATTTAACGATCCAGTGATGTCACAATTTTTTGGCGCGCCACCAATGGCATTCTTAACCGTCGCCGGTGGTACTTTACTTTTAGGTCATCATATCTTTAGTCCAAGTGTGGTATTAGATATTGCTTGGCCATTATTCTGGATTGGTACAATCAGCGGTATCATTACCGCCATTATTGTTCCTTACCGCTTGTTTACCTTTAATGAAATTCAACACGATTCTGCGTTCGGTGGTTGGTTAATGCCAGTGGTACCACCAATGGTATCGGCAACGATTGGTTCCATGTTCTTAACGCACATGGTGCCGCATTCCGCCGCACAGCAAACGTTGTTATACGGCATGTACGCGTGCTTCGGTTTAAGCTTAGTCGCTTCAATGATCATCATTACTCTGATCTGGAGCCGTCTGGCACACTCTGGTACCTCTGGTAGTGCACGCGTTCCAACATTATGGATTGTTTTAGGTCCATTAGGTCAATCGATTACTGCAGCCGGGTGCTTGGGTACCGCAGCGATGTTTACCCTACCGAACACACCGATTGCAACAGCAATGGACACCATGTCAATCTTGTACGGCGTACCTATTTGGGGCTTTGCCATGTGCTGGTTCTGTGTGGCTGCATTATTAACATTACGAGCTTTACGCCGCAAGATGCCATTTGCATTAACCTGGTGGGCATTTACGTTCCCCGTTGGTACCTGTGTTACTGGTACCACCCAATTAGCACATCATACTGAATTGCCTGCATTTGAATGGGTCGCGGTCTTCTTATTTGCTTGTTTAATTTTAGCTTGGGTAACAGCGGCACTAGGTACCTTGAAAGGATTAAAAACGGGAAATGTTTTGAAAAACCCAACGTCGGTTATTCATATTCCATCCAAAAAAGGCTAAACCAAGACACAATAAAAATCGCTATCATTCGATGGCGATTTTCTTTTTATTAAATAAGAACACCTCATATTCCAATAATCATTCTGCAATTTAAAAATAAAGAAAAAGCATAAAAGTCACATTAAAAAAATACAATGAGAATCCAGAGCTTCATTGAAATAAAATCTAACCTATTCTGCGCTTGTCCAATATTGTACGGCTTTAACCGCCCTTTTCCATCCCTGATAAGCTTGAATTTGTTTTTCCGTTTGTTGAATCGATGTAAAAATATGATCTTGTTGTTTATTTTTTACTTCATTCAAATCAGACCAAAAACCGACGGCAATGCCGGCTAAATAAGCGACACCTAATGCTGTCATTTCAGTGATTACTGGGCGATGAACTTCCAAATCGAGAACATCAGACTGAAATTGCATGAGAAAATCATTGTTGACGGCACCACCATCTACCCGCAAATGCACTAAATCCTGCATACCAGCATCACCTTTCATCGCATCAATCACATCTTTAGTTTGATAAGCTATGCACTCTAATGTGGCTCGAATAATGTGGTTTGAATTCGTATCTCGAGTTAAGCCAAAAATAGTACCTCGTGCTTTTGGCTCCCAATATGGGGCACCCAAGCCAGAAAATGCAGGAACAACATAAACACCATTGGAAGATTCAACTTTTGTCGCTAAACATTCGGCATTCACCACCGAATCCAGTATCTTTATCTCATCTCTTAGCCATTGAACGGCAGCTCCCGCCATAAACACAGAACCTTCTAAAGCATAGGCAACCCCACCATTAGCTGAGCAAGCTAATGTCGTTAATAAGCCATTTTGCGAGATAACTTTTTTATTGCCTGTGTTCATTAATAAAAAACAGCCCGTTCCATACGTGTTTTTTATTTGTCCCTCATAGACACAGCCATGACCGTACAAAGCCGCTTGTTGATCACCAGCAATTCCAGTGATTGGAATACGCATGCCTTCTTTTCCTACAATATCAGCAAAATCACCGTATTTTTCAGAAGACGTTTTGACTTCAGGCATCATTGAGCGCGGAATGCTCATGATATCCAATAACGTTTGATCCCACGATAAAGTATT
Source organism: uncultured Photobacterium sp. (assembly GCA_947039525.1). Classification (GTDB taxonomy): domain Bacteria; phylum Pseudomonadota; class Gammaproteobacteria; order Enterobacterales; family Vibrionaceae; genus Photobacterium. Next base: position 2,905 of record CAMQZF010000185.1, read on the forward strand.
AATATTGAATAACATGGTTCGAGAGGCATTTGTATGATCAGTCACATGAACACGACCTTGCGTCATTTTCCAACAAAGCCAAGTATCCACCGTACCAGCTAATAAGTTTCCAGCCTCTGCTTGCTCACGCGCACCATCCACGTTATCCAAAATCCATTGGATTTTGGTCGCGCTAAAATACGGATCAATCAATAATCCAGTATTATGTTTTACGTATTCTTCTAATCCATCGATATTTTTTAGCGCTTCACACATGGCCGTTGTGCGTCGACATTGCCAGACAATCGCATTGTAAACCGGTTTTCCTGTGATTTTATTCCACACAATAGTGGTTTCTCGTTGATTGGTTATACCAATGGCGGCAATTTGATCGCTTGCGATACCCGACTGTGCCAATACCTCAGCAAACGTCGCACTTTGCGTAGCATAAATTTCTAACGGGTCGTGTTCAACCCAACCGGGATGTGGGTAAATTTGGGTGATTTCACGCTGAGAAAAGCTGACGATATTAGAATCATGATCAATAATCACTGCCCGAGAACTGGTCGTTCCCTGATCAAGCGCTACAATGTATTTCGATTCATCCATTTTGATATCCTTATAACGAAAAAGAATACAATACCATTCAGTCAATAATGGCATTGCTGTTCAACACGTTTATTTTATTCAAGAATAACAGAAGATAAAAATACATCGTCGTCGGTTTTCACAATGAAAACCGACGAATCTATCTGTATTTATTTTAGCGCTGATCGCTGAAATGAAGCTTTTACCTTATGAACAACAAATATCAATAAGGTTAATACACCAATTGAAATGGGCAATAGCATCAACAATGTCGTTACAATTTGTGAATATTGACTTGGCAAACTAGAGACTAAATACCCCATGCCCATAAGAATCAAAGTCCAAATAAACGCACTGCTTAATGATAACAGGTGAAAGCTCTTTCTATTATTATTGCGAATCCCCATCATCAGTGGCACTAAAGAGCGAGCAACTGGAATAAAACGGGCAAAAAATAAAGAAACAAAACCATACTTGTTTAGTAATAAATCCGCTTGATTCACTTTCTTTTCAGGTAATTGAGCAATCCAACGTCTTACTTTGGGAAATTCATTCAATTTTTTCCCTTGTAAATACCCTAGCTCACTACCAATCGCTGCACTAACGGTAATCACCGTAAGAATCAACATCGGATCCAACACGCCGACTGCCGCTAGAATACCAGCTAACACAACCACACTGTCACAAGGCAAAGGCGACGCGGGAATAAATCCGCTTTCTAACAAAATTAGAAAACCAATAATGATATAAATCAGAGTCGTAAATTGTTCGTTCATTAAGACGGTAAAATCTTGTTGCCAGATCGCGGAAAAAATCATTACCACAGACTCAAACATCGCATCACCATAACCTAAACGTCTGATAACAAAAGGACAGAATAACGTGTAGTTATTCTGCCCACCGTTACATTAATTTTACTTGCTTATTATTTTAACCATCGATGTTGTATGAATTGTTTTTAAACGAACATGACATAATTCAATAATCAAACCAAACATCATGGCAAAATACACATAACCTTTATTCACATGGATATTGGCGCCTTCTGCCATCAGCAAACCACCCAATAAAACAAGGAACAATAACGCTAACATTTTAAAACCAACGTATTCAGACACAATGCTATTGATTTTTTCAGCACTAAGTACCATCACAACTGCTGAAGATAAAATAGCCGCAACCATAATTGGCACATCATCGGTTAAACCAACAGCCGTAATGACTGAGTCAATGGAGAAGACCGCATCAATAGCAACAATCTGCAGCAACACAATCACAATGCCGGTATGCATCTTATTCACACCGTGCTCGATGTTTGGGTACAATAAGGCATGAACTTCTTTCAGGCTTTTTACTAATAAAAACAAACCGCCGAAGAGCATAATCAGTTGTCGACCAGTGATGGTATATTCTGCAACAGTCAATAAGGGAGTCGTTAACGACATAACCCAACTGATAGAAAATACTAAACCAATACGTGCTACTACCGCTAAACCAATGCCCAAATTACGAGCTAATTTTCTTTGATGTTGAGGTAAGCGTTCACATAACACTGAGATAAAGACAACATTATCTACGCCAAGAATGACTTCCAAAGCAAATAAAGTTGCAAAAATCATTATTACATCAGGCTGTAATATAAAATCTATCATAGGGAGCCTCTCACTAAATGAATCATGATAAGGCGAGGGTCTGGGTCCATTGATTTACTCTCTTTATTTATATTAAGCGTAGTAAATCATATTTCCTTTTTCGTGCAAGAAATCCAATGTAATAAAGTGTGTATCAGGCATTCTAAATAATTTAATTTAAACAGAAAAATAAATTTGACCTTTGTTAATTCCGATTAGAGTTAACCATTCAACTTATTTAGAAAAAGGAAAATAACAAAAAGGGCTTAAGTTCGTATCATGCACTATGATACAAACTTAATAAAAATAAGACACGAAAACCTCATTAACTCAAGAGTTGAGTTAATCATATTAAATGAATGGGATTATCTTTTCTTTGAGAAAAAGGTTTGTCTTTGTTTCTTGTCTACAATTTGCTTTGCTTCAACATGCGCTAAGTTTGTGCTTAATGCTTCTTTCACTTCATTAAAGAAACGAAATGTTTTCATTTTTAGGGTACTTCTCATCATAAATCCTCATAAATTTGATGTTAAAGAATTAACTCTTTTCATTTTCACTGTCAAGTGATTCATATCTCAGTTTAAAAAACCAAAA
>CAMQZF010000186.1 GCA_947039525.1 uncultured Photobacterium sp.
GTGATAAATTATTGGATATTGGATGGCCAGATAAAGTTGTCGTTCCTAATTCATTGAATGTCGCCATTGCTAATTTACGAAAAGCATTTCGATGCAATCAAGATATTATTATTACGATAAAAGGCACTGGATTTACCATCGCACTGGATACGTTTACAACAAGTTTAAACGAAGCTCCCCATTCCATGGCCTCTTCCTTACTCGAATCCATCAATAATCATGGCATTCAAAATCTCTCTTCTTCTCCAGTTTCAACTGAAGACATTCAGACAGAAAAAAACACAAAAGACGCCGTTCGTTTAAACGAAAAAGACAATCCATACCTTCAATCTTTGAGTAAAAAAGCACTCTGGATCCTCTTTTTCATAATCACGAGCCTTTGGATCATTTTGTGGTGCAGTAGCTGGCAAAAACCACCTTGTATTTCTGTTGATGGGCAAGAAATCTGTGGCAACATTGGATTATTAAATTTAGAAAAACGACCACACATGGACAGCCATTACACACTCTTTATTGATATGCAAGGGCACATGTATGAAAAAAATTAATCTTTTGTTAATCATCAGTATTTTGATGGGGGTAATCCTTGCATATCCCATTATCAATGGAATGGGCTGTGATTTTAATTATGAGTATCAAGGACACAATCATGAAGAATTTGCCAGTTGCAAATTAGGCCGTTATACCTTGCTTGATTATCCAGATCCCAGTATTGGAAATGGCTATACACTATTGAAAGGATGGTATTTCACGGCCTTTGGTAACGTCGTGATATGGATTAGCAGCCATCAAGATCATACGAAACGAATGACCCCTGCTGCAATAATCAGTATTAATGACATCAATCGTCGATTTTGGCATCAAATGTCATTTACTCCATTAAAAGATCATCGCCTAGCGGTCTACAGTGATCGTCCGGAAAATAATCTTCGAGTAATGAAATACCATGGACGCTTATCTCTCTTTAACTAATAAAAAAAACAATAAAACAGAAGAAAAATAAAACCCATTGTTTATTAATACTTAAAACAACACTTAATGCGATTCTGTATCGAAAGGAGACTGATGCGAACAGAATCCATCAATAATCGGACACTCAGCTTCTTCATCACCTCGGCATTGTTCGGTCAACTCAGACAAAATCTCTTTCATTTCTTGTAACTCTTTCAACTTCACATTGATTTCTTTCAGTTTAATTTTCGCTTTTTCTTTGACTTCAGCACTACGGCGTTGAGGGTTATTGGATAACATCAGCAGTTCTCGACATTCCGCCAAGTCAAACCCAGCCAACCGAGCACGACGAATCAACTGCAATTCCTCAATGTGTTTATCGCGATACTGACGATAACCATTTTCAGCACGACTGGGTTCAGAGATGATCCCTTTATCACTGTAAAAACGAATGGTTTTCACCGAAACGCCCGTTTTTTTCGCCAACTCACTGATGGTCATACACACTCCCTCCTTATATAAGTCATTTTCTAAGTATTCATCAAAACAATGCTTGACCTTCCCCTAAGAGGAAGGTTTATCCTTCATTACAACAATATTTTTGATATAAAAATAGTGAATACGCGAAGGCGAATCTCATGAAACAATACAATATTCCAATTTTTAATCTAAATTCTGAGTCAGACACTGCAAAAATTCAGCACGCACTGTCGGATTTAGCCAACACTACAGATGTTCAAGTAACTGAAAAGCAAGTCACCATGACAACAGAACAACCTTTATTAAACATCATTCAACGTATTGAACAACTGGGCTATGAAGCTGGCTACCATCTGCGCCTACCATTGACTGGATTATCCTGCAGCAAATGTGTAGCAAAAGTAGAAGCCTCCCTATCTGATAATCCAAACATTGCCCATTTTGTGGTAAAGAAAACCTTATTAGAAGTCATCGGTACTTTATCCAAACCTGAATTAGTCCATATCATCGAACAATTAGGTTATAGCGTTCCTGTTAAACACGACTACCATCTCACGTTATCGGGCTTATCTTGCAAGCGTTGTATTGCGAAAGTTGAGGCACTATTCACTGAGCAAGACGATATCGACAGCTTCACCGTCACCAAAACCCACACTGACGTAACGGGCACCATCACCAAAGAAGCCTTAGTGAGCTTAATTCAAGACTTAGGCTATAGCGTACCGGAAACGCAAACCTATTCATTACCATTAGCGGGATTATCGTGCGGCAAGTGCGTGGCAAAAGTCGAAGCCTTATTGGCTGAGCAAGCCAATATCGACAGCTTCACTGTCACGAAAACCCACGCCGACATAACGGGTACCATCACCAAAGAAGCGTTAGTGGGATTAATTGAAGGCTTGGGCTACAGCGTACCGGAAACACACACCTACGCATTACCATTAGCGGGTTTATCGTGCGGAAAATGCGTAGCAAAAGTGGAAGCCTTATTGGCTGAGCAAGCCAATATTGACAGCTTCACCGTCACCAAAACTCACGCTGATGTAACAGGAACCATCACCAAAGAAGCCTTAGTGGGGTTAATTGAAAGCTTGGGCTACAGCGTACCGGAAATACAAACCTACTCATTACCGTTAGCGGGTTTATCATGCGGTAAATGCGTAGCAAAAGTGGAAGCATTATTTGCTGAGCAAGCCAATATCGACAGCTTCACCGTCACCAAAACCCACGCCGACGTCACGGGTAGCATCACCGAAGAAGCCTTAGTGAGCCTAATTGAAAGCTTAGGCTACAGCGTACCGGAAACACAAACCTACTCATTACCATTAGCGGGTTTATCTTGCGGTAAGTGCGTAGCGAAAGTGGAAGCCTTATTTGCTGAACAAGATAATATCGACAGCTTCAACGTCACCAAAATCCACGCTGATGTAACCGGCACCATCACCAAAGAAGCCTTAGTGAGCTTAATTGAAGGCTTAGGCTACAGTGTACCGGAAACACACACCTACGCATTGCCATTAGCGGGTTTATCATGCAAAAAATGCGTAGCGAAAGTGGAAGCCTTATTTGCTGAGCAAGCCAATATTGACAGCTTCACTGTGACCAAAACCCACACGGACGTAACGGGCACCATCACCAAAGAAGCCTTGGTAAGCCTAATTGAAGGCTTAGGCTACACAGTACCAGAGCAGCAAACACTGCACTTAACCCTATCCGGTCTCTCTTGCGGAAAATGTGTGGCTAAAGTTGAAGCGTTACTGAATGAACAAACCAGCGTCAGTCACACCGCCATTACTACCACACACGCTGAAATTGTTGGGCGCATTCAACCAGAAGAAGCCATTAGATTAATTGAAGAATTAGGCTATCAAGCCAGTGTTAATGATTTAACCACTACGCCAACAACAGAAAAATCAGCAGCCCCTGTTGAACCGGACATCCAAGAAACTCATGCTGATAATATCTTACCGACTCAGCAGTATTTATTGTCGGGTATCACCTGTGCCAGTTGTGTTGCTTCCGTCGAGAAGGCCATTCGTAGCGTATCGGGTGTCAATCATGTCAGCGTCAACTTAGCGGAACGCAGTGCCATGGTAAATGGGACAGCCACACCAGCAAGCGTCATTGCAGCGGTGACGGATGCTGGTTACGGCGCTGAACTCAACGACAACGAAGAAACACGCCGAGAAAAACAACAACAGCAACAAGCGCACACTTACAAAACCCATTTACGCAATTCGATCATTGCGTTAGCCGTTGGTGTCCCTTTGATGTTGTGGGACATGACAGGTGGCTCTACCCTCATTCATTCGGAAACGAGCCAATTAGGTTGGGGGATTGTAGGATTAATAACCTTAGTGCTGCTCACCACCATCGGGCGCGATTTCTTCATAAACGCGTGGAAAGCGTTCAAACACCATCGTGCGACCATGGATACCTTGGTTGCTTTGGGTACCGGTGCCGCGTGGATTTTCTCCATTTTAGTCGTCGCCGCACCGAATATTTTTCCACCGCAATCACGACATGTATATTTTGAAGCCAGCGCCATGATCATCGGTTTAATTACCTTAGGTCACGCATTGGAAGCCAAAGCACGAGCACGTACATCGAAAGCCCTTGAGCGCTTAATCGATCTACAGCCACAAACCGCCATTGTTGTCGATAACGGTCAAGAAAAAGAAGTGCCATTAGCCGATGTACAAGTAGGTATGCTACTTCGCTTACACCCCGGCGCTAAAGTCCCTGTTGATGGTATTTTAGAAAAAGGACAAACCTACATTGATGAAGCAATGCTAACGGGCGAACCACTTCCTTCAAATAAAAACGTGGGGGATGCAATTCACGCCGGTACGATTAACCAAAATGGCAGCATCTTATTCATAGCACAACACATTGGTGCGGATACGATGTTGTCTCGAATCATTCAGCTCGTTCGCCAAGCACAAAGCAGTAAACCCGCATTAGCGCGATTGGCGGATACCATTTCCTCCTATTTCGTTCCAGCGGTGATGATCATTGCCATTATCACAGCGGTGGTTTGGTACTACGTTGGTCCACAACCTCACGTTATTTACATGCTGATCTCGGCGGTAACCGTACTTATTATTGCTTGCCCGTGTGCATTAGGCTTAGCGACTCCGATGGCGGTCACTGTCGGTATTGGGCGTGCAGCTGAATACGGCATTTTGATTCGTAACGCAGAAGCGATGCAAATTGCCGCGAGCGTTGATACCATCGTCATCGATAAAACAGGTACCTTAACTGAAGGGAAACCAACATTAACGGGTCTACGCCATTACAATCAATGGACAGAAGAGCAAGTCTTAATGCTTTCCGCCAGCCTTGAACAAGGATCAGAGCACCCATTAGCCAAAGCTATTCTGTTAGAAGCCGAGCACAAATCACTCACCTTAACGACACCGAGCGATTTCAACGCCAAACCGGGATTCGGTATTTCAGGTATAGTCAATGGACAACAAGTGCTTTTGGGTAACCAACGTTTATTAGATCAACATCAAGTGGATGCCAGTGCCGCCCATGAAGATGCGGCAGAACAAGCCGCACAAGGTGCAACTCCAATTTTTGTTGCTGTTGATGGTCTATTAGTCGGTTTGTTATTAGTAAGCGATCCCTTACGTGAAGACTCAATTCAAGCGGTAAAACGTCTTAAAGATCAAGGGTTAAGGGTCATCATGTTAACGGGTGACATTGAAAGCACAGCACAAGCCATTGCAAAACAAGCGAATGTGGATACGGTGATTGCAGGTGTCTTACCCGATGGGAAAGCGCACGAAGTAAAAGCCTTACAAGAGCAAGGTCGCATTGTCGCAATGATTGGGGATGGTATTAACGATGCACCGGCCTTGGCTCAGGCTCAAGTCGGTATTGCAATGGGCAGTGGTAGCGATGTCGCCATTGAAAGTGCGCAATTTACACTGATGCGTCACTCGCTTAACAGTGTCTCTGATGCGTTAGCACTATCAAAAGCCACATTGAAGAACATTAAGCAAAACTTGTTCTGTGCCTTTATCTATAACGTAATCGGAATTCCTGTTGCGGCAGGTGTATTGTTCCCTATCACTGGACATTTATTAAGCCCAGTCGTTGCTGGTGCCGCCATGGCATTATCTTCCATTACCGTTGTCACTAACGCAAACCGCTTACGCTTATTTAAACCTAACAAATAAGGACACTATCATGGTACTCATTCTTGGCATTATCGCGATTGCCTTTATTGT
>CAMQZF010000187.1 GCA_947039525.1 uncultured Photobacterium sp.
GCTTAGCCACAGAACTCGGCTTTACCCCTTATACCGACGGCTCAAAAAGTACGGTAGATGTCTTTTTCATCTGTGCTGCTCTTATGGTTGGTACAGCAGGATTGCCTCATGTAATCATTCGTTTCTTTACTGTTCCTAAAGTCAAAGATGCACGAATTTCTGCAGGATGGGCTCTATTGTTCATTGCGATTCTTTATACAACCGCCCCTGCTGTTGCCGCTTTTGCACGCTTAAATATGATCCAGACCATCAATGGCGCTGACATGCAGGGTGTACCTGCCGAGCAAGCCCCCAATTGGGTCAATAACTGGGAAAAAACAGGCTTAGTCAAATGGGAAGACAAAAATAACGATGGGCGTATGTTCTACTCGGGTGATGAAATGCAGATCAACCGTGACATCATCGTCTTAGCCAGCCCAGAATTGGCTCAATTACCTAACTGGGTCGTCGCTTTACTTGCGGCAGGTGGATTGGCAGCAGCGCTCTCAACCGCTGCGGGGTTGCTATTGGTAATCTCGACATCGATTTCACACGATCTGTTGAAGAAAGGATTCAAGCCTGACATGACGGATAAACAGGAATTACTCGCCGCTCGGCTCGGGGCTGTGATCGCGATTATTGCTGCAGGGTATTTAGGCATTAATCCGCCGGGCTTTGTCGCTCAAGTGGTCGCCTTTTCCTTTGGCTTAGCCGCCTCTTCCTTTTTCCCTGCGATCATTCTCGGTATTTTTTATAAACGCATGAACAAATATGGGGCCATCAGTGGAATGTTGGCGGGGATCACCTTTACCTCATCTTATATTGTGTACTTTAAATTTATCAATCCCGCAGCCAGCATCAGCGAAAATTGGTGGTTTGGCATCAGTCCAGAAGGGATTGGAACATTGGGAATGTTGCTGAACTTTGTTGTGGCTTTTACCATCAATGCTTTCACTAAAAATGCGCCGGATGATGTGCAAGATATGGTGGAATCGATTCGTTACCCGAAAGGTGCGGGTAACGCGCAAGATCATTAAATGGACTGAGAAAGAAAATCATCTATATCAGCACTAACACGTGAACACAGAAGTGAATAACATAAAATCACGTCCTTTTTTAGTGCCACAAAAAACAAAAGCCGATCTTAGGATCGGCTTTTTTCTTTTGCTGTTTGCGGGAAACCTTAAAACCGTTTTTTTAAATCCTCTAAGGTTTCACGCAATTCAGGTGCAACATCAATTTGAGATTTTAGCGCTTTCGCTTTATCCAAATCGCTTTGCAGTTCTTGTAATTTTAATTCTTCCGCTAACTGAGTTTTCAGAGAATCAGCCATACCGCGCATGGTCTTGATCCAACGAGTAACAGCACGAATAGCCACTGGTAGACGTTCAGGACCCAATACGACTAAGCCGACAATACAAATTAACAGCAGCTCGCCCATGTCTCCATCTAACACGATTTACACTCGCTCTTGTTGAGCTGGCGCTGCTTCTTTAGTCGCGTCAACAACGGGTTGAGATTCCACTTTTTCAGAAATCGTGGCCGCAGAGGCAGAAGCCACAGCTTCTTTGGGTTTGTCTGCGTCGTCATTCATCGCTTTTTTAAAGCCTTTTAATGCATTACCTAAATCGCTGCCTAATGTACCCAGTTTTTTTGTACCAAAAAGCAAAACGATCAATAACGCAATCAGCAATAGTTTACCTAGACTGATCCCATCCATTTTTTCTACCTCTATTCATAATACCCGACAAAGATTGCTCTAAAAGCTCATCAAATAAGACCTAAAATTAGACACTCATTCAACAAACACACATACCTCCAGAGCATAATGAGTAGCGTATCATGAAAAGTATGATAAATAACCAATGTTTCAGTATTTTTAGATCCCATTCAGGATCAGCTATAAATCATTTAAACCTTAAATAAACAACTCTCTCACCGTAAAAACAATGACTTAATAACGACTAACGCACTATAACAATAAGTTTTAATTTATGATCATAACTAACAATAATAATGCGATTTATCTTTTCTCTAATTAAATAAAAATTACAATTTACACTGATTCAATAAAACTCTTAATTTAATCGGCTTCAAGGGTTTCTGTAAAAAACAGTATCCTTGTGCTTTTACTTTCTGCTTAATATTGGAATCTCTATCTGCACTGATAACAATCCCCATTGAAAACGTTGGTGTCTGTTTTTTAGCAAACGTTAACATGTCTACTCCCGTTCTATTTCCCCATAAATGATAATCGCTTACGACCACAGAAATAGGAGAAGCTTGTAAATGACAAACGGCTTCATTCCATGTGTTTGCGATAAAAACAACGCAACCCCAACGTGACAATAACGCTTTCATTCCTTGAACAATGTCTAATTCATTATCCACGCATAACACACATAACCCTTGTAACGGGAGAAGCTCAATAATAGAAGGGATCGATAGTGAAGGAATCTTTATTTGTTGTGGAGCTAAAGGGACAGTAACAGAAAAAACCGTACCACGTTGATCCCAAGAACGAAGTTCTATCGGATGATCCAAAACACGGCAAATACCACGAGCAATTGCCAAACCTAGCCCTAATCCGGAGTCGCCAGAACAATCATCTAAACGCGTAAACTCTTCAAAAATTCGCTTCTGTTGAGTAATGGGAATACCCGGTCCATTATCCCACACTTCAATACGGATCTTATCTTGATCTCGACGCACACCTAACAACACGCTGCCCTTAGGATTATATCGAAATGCATTGGTTAAAAAATTCTGTAATGTACGTCTTAATAATTTGGCGTCCGTTGTAATGCGATGAGACGTTTCGATAACACGAAAATCAATGCCTTGATGCTTCGCCAATATCTCAAATTCTGAAGCGAGTGGTTGTAATACATCAGCCAATAGGACATCGGTGACCTTCGTGTCTAATTTCCCTGATTCCAATCGTGATACATCCAATAAATCAGTTAATAAATATTCAGCCGTACTTAGCGCTCTTTCTATGTGCTCAGCAAATTGAGCACTTTGTGGATCAGAGGTACTTTCTTTTAATGCGGATGAAAATAACCGCGCAGCACTGAGAGGCTGCATTAAATCGTGCCCAACCGCAGCCAAAAACCGACTTTTTGACCGTGCTTGATGCTCCGCTTGTTCTCTTGCCAATTGTAAAGCTTGGTTTAAGATTTCTAATTCTTGAGTTCGTTGTTGAACTCGATATTCTAAATCTTCAGTGATGGCTTTTAGATTTGACGCTTCCACTAAGGCTGCTGGTCTTCGTTTTTTCATCAAACGCCCTCTCATTAATCTCGATTCCATTCATTACAATGTTCGTTTTTACATCGAAAATAGCTGCATTAGAAAACATCTAATACAGCCATTTCTTTAAAAAAATCACACTCTAAAAAAGCGTATAAACAACGTTATTACGATATTTTTTCAACTGTACAAGGCAAAGGAGAAGCAACTATTTTTGGCGTTTTAAGAAACAAAACGGGAATGCCCATCAACGCCATGAGCCAAAACATATGAACGCCCATAAAGGCATACAACACACCACTGATTGCAGTCATACCAGCCATTACAGCACCTAACGGTAATGCGTTATATAATGCTTGCAAAGCAACCATGTGATCAGAGGGTGCTTTTTGAATGAATTTCATCGCCGCTAAATGTGCCGCCGCAAACGTCACACCATGCAATGATTGAGCAACAATCAACGCAGGTAATTCAATGAAAGTTGCCGTCATTCCCCAGCGCACCATGATTCCGAATGCCGCTAGACGAAATAAATTCGTCGCAGACCAATGATCGAACCAACGACGACTCCATGCAAATACGGCAATTTCTGCCACCACACTCAAACTCCAAAGAAGACTGATCATGGCTTCACTGTGACCAACACTTTGCCAATATAGCGCACTGAATCCGTAATAAGCCGCGTGACTGCCTTGTATTAAAGCGACAATAAATAAGAAAACCAGCACAGTTCGATCTTTTAAAAGCTGACGCAAAGACACTCTTGGTTTATCGATCATAACCTCAGGCTGAGGCACAATATTCGGTGATCTTAAGGAAGCTAACCAACCCACGCTCATGCCTGCTATCGCAATCCAAGGAATAATGCCATCGCCAAACTCTGTTACTGCAAAGCCAACGGCGGTTGAACCGACAATAAATGCGATCGATCCCCATAATCGTGTGCGACCATAGTCTAAATGATTCTCTTTGGCGTAAAAATTTAACAAGGTGTCGCTGATTGGCATGATTGGACCAACCGCTAAATTAAATAAGATGGTAACAAGCGCCAATCCCCATAATGATCCACCACATAAAATATGAATGACACAGAAAACCAATCCTAAAAGAGCCAATCCTCGCAATGCCGGTAATAAATGATCCAGACGAGAAATTCGAGGGGTGATCACTAAATTAGCCACACATCGAGTGCCGAGCCCTAATCCCAGTAATAACCCTATATTCGCCGCGGATACACCAAGATACGCAAACCACAATGCCCAAAAGGGTAAATAGACGCCATAACAGAAAAAGAAACCAAATAAATACTGCGCACTCCAAGCGTATGGACTCAAACGAAACATAGTTCATCCCTGTAACATCAAAATGTGCATCATTATGCCTAAAAACGATCGACAACTTTTTACGAAAATCGCTACTTACTGCACAAAGCTCTTAAATTGTTTCAAAGATGTAATTTTACTTTTTTAGGATAACTCAACGATTCTGATTCATTCTCCTCAATCATGAATGAAAGTGTCATAAAAACAGACATTGCCTTTAGAGCATCATCACTCAATCTAAAGTCTAATTGTGATGAAAAGTATTCTGTTTCACTGTATTGCCATGCCTCATTATCATCAAATTACTATTAGATTCATCATTTAGGACGTAGGCACATACTCAAGGAGAATACGTATGAGTACCCCCCACCTTTATCCGGTAAAAGACAATATTGCGGAACGCACCCACATTACGGATGCTCAATACAAAGAGATGTACCAACAATCAGTTATCAATCCTCAAGGATTCTGGCGTCAACACGGTCAAATCGTTGATTGGATAAAACCGTATCAAACCGTGAAAAACACCTCATTTGATACCGGTCACGTTAATGTGAAATGGTTTGAGGATGGCACATTAAATGTTTCTGCCAATTGTCTGGATCGCCACTTAGCAACCAAAGGTGAGCAAGCGGCCATTATTTGGGAAGGTGATGATCCTAAAGACGATGCAACGCTGACCTATAACGAACTTCATCAACAAGTCTGTCAATTTGCCAATGCCCTCAAAAGCCAAGGCATCCGTAAAGGTGACGTGGTTTGTTTGTATTTACCGATGATCGTAGAAGCGGCAGTTGCTATGCTTGCTTGTACTCGTATTGGTGCGGTTCATACCATTGTTTTTGGTGGTTTCTCTCCCGATGCTTTAGCGGGTCGAATCATTGATTCAAAAGCAAAAATCGTCATTACCGCCGATCAAGGTTTACGTGCGGGTCGTTTCGTTCCACTAAAAGAAAATGTGGATGCCGCACTAAAAAATCCAAATGTCACCAGTGTTGAAAAAGTGGTGGTCTATCAACGCACGGGCAACCCTATTGAATGGGAAAGCGGGCGTGACGTCTGGTGGAATG
>CAMQZF010000188.1 GCA_947039525.1 uncultured Photobacterium sp.
CATCTGGTGATCCGATCATCGTACCTTCTCAGGACGTTGTATTGGGTCTTTACTACATGACGCGTGATCGCATTAATGCGAAAGGCGAAGGTATGTACCTTGCTGGTCCTGCAGAAGCAGAAAAAGCATACCGTACTGGTATGGCTGATTTGCATGCGCGTGTGACGGTTCGTATCACTCAATTTGAGTGTGATGAGCAAGGTAATTTGACAGAAAAAACTGGCTTGATCAAAACAACTGTGGGTCGTGCCATGTTGTGGACCATCGTGCCAAAAGGTCTGTCATACGATCTAGTGAACACGGAAGCATTGGGTAAGAAGCAAATTTCTAAGCTTCTAAACACCTGTTACCGTACTCTTGGTATGAAAGAAACTGTAATCTTCGCTGACCAAATCATGTACACCGGTTTCGCTTACGCGGCACTGTCTGGTGTATCTGTTGGTATCGACGATATGGTTATTTCTCCTGAGAAATACGAATTAGTATCAGCGGCTGAAGAAGAAGTGGCTGAGATTCAAGAGCAGTACCAATCTGGTTTGGTTACCGCTGGCGAACGTTACAACAAAGTGATCGATATCTGGGCAACAGCAAACGAAAAAGTTGCTAAGTCTATGATGGAAAACCTATCGATTGAAACAGTCATCAACCGTGACGGTGAAGAAGAGACTCAAAAGTCATTCAACAGCGTTTATATGATGGCCGATTCTGGTGCGCGTGGTTCTGCAGCACAGATTCGTCAGTTGGCAGGTATGCGTGGTCTGATGGCGAAACCGGATGGTTCGATCATCGAAACCCCAATCACTGCAAACTTTAAAGAAGGTCTGAACGTACTTCAGTACTTCATCTCTACGCACGGTGCGCGTAAAGGTCTTGCGGATACCGCACTTAAGACTGCGAACTCCGGTTACTTGACTCGTCGTTTGGTTGACGTTGCACAAGACGTAGTGATCGTTTCTGATGACTGTGGCACTTACGCTGGTATCAACATGATGCCATTGATCGAAGGTGGTGACGTTAAAGAAGCATTGGGCGCTCGTGTTCTAGGGCGTGTCGTTGCTGAAGACGTAATGAAACCTGGTAGCGACGAAGTTCTTGCTCCACGTAACACACTTCTTGATGAGAAGTGGTGTGACATCTTGGAAGAAAACTCTGTTGACCAAGTGAAAGTACGTTCTGTAGTAACGTGTGAGAATGACTTCGGTTGTTGTCGTCAATGTTACGGTCGTGACCTTGCTCGTGGTCATCTTGTAAACCAAGGTGAAGCCGTTGGTGTTGTGGCAGCACAATCAATCGGTGAACCGGGTACACAGCTTACCATGCGTACGTTCCACATCGGTGGTGCAGCATCTGCAGCCGCTGCGGAAACAGGTATTCAAGTTAAAACAACAGGTTCTATCAAGTTGCACAACGCGAAATTCGTTGTGAACAACGACGGTAAACTGGTTGTGACTTCTCGTGCATCTGAATTGTCTATCATTGACGTTCTAGGTCGTACGAAAGAGAACTACAAACTGCCTTACGGTACCATCTTGTCGAAAGGCGATGGCGCAGAAGTAACCGCAGGGGAACACGTAGCGAAGTGGGATCCGCATACAATGCCGATCATCACTGAAGTAGCGGGTCGCCTACAGTTCGTTGACTTGATCGACGGCGTAACGGTTCAACGTCAAGTGGATGATCTAACGGGTCTATCTTCAACTGTTATTTTGGACGCGGCTGAGCGTACATCTGCAGGTAAAGATATGCGTCCAATGGTGAAATTGGTTGACGCAAACGGCAACGATGTAATGATTCCTGGTACTGAAATTCCAGCGCAATACATCTTACCGGGTAAAGCGATCGTTCAATTGAACGACGGTGCGGAAGTGGGCATTGGTGATATTCTTTCTCGTATTCCTCAAGCATCAAAAGGTACGAAAGATATCACGGGTGGTCTACCACGCGTTGCGGACTTGTTCGAAGCTCGTAAACCAAAAGAGCCAGCTATCCTTGCTGAAATCACTGGTACTGTATCATTCGGTAAAGAGACCAAAGGCAAGCGTCGCTTGATCTTGACTCCTTCTGAAGGCAGCCCATACGAAGAAATGATTCCAAAATGGCGTCAGTTGAACGTATTTGAAGGTGATAAAGTAGAATGTGGTGACGTTATTGCGGATGGTCCAGAAACCCCGCATGACATCTTGCGCCTTCGTGGTGTTCACGCTATGGCGGAATACATCGTAAACGAAGTTCAAGAAGTTTACCGCTTACAAGGCGTTAAGATTAACGATAAGCACATCGAAACCATCGTGCGTCAGATGTTACGTAAAGTAACCATCACGAAAGCAGGTGATTCGGAGTTCTTGGAAGGCGAGCAGGTTGAATTCTCTCGCGTAACAATTGCAAACCGTGAATTGGAAGCGGAAGGCAAACGCCTTGCGACTTTCCAACGTGATTTGTTGGGTATCACCAAAGCTTCTTTGGCGACAGAATCCTTCATCTCAGCGGCTTCGTTCCAAGAAACAACACGCGTTCTAACAGAAGCTGCGGTTTCTGGTAAGCGTGATGAGCTTCGTGGTCTGAAAGAAAACGTAATTGTGGGTCGCTTGATTCCTGCTGGTACGGGTTATGCTTACCATCAGCAACGCCAAAAGCGTCATGATATTAAAGCAGAGCCAGAAGTGTCAGCACCAGTAGACGTAGAACAAGCATCGCAAGATCTTGCTGCGCTATTGAATGCCGGTCTTCGTGACGATTAATCGTTCGTAAT
Source organism: uncultured Photobacterium sp. (assembly GCA_947039525.1). Taxonomy (GTDB): domain Bacteria; phylum Pseudomonadota; class Gammaproteobacteria; order Enterobacterales; family Vibrionaceae; genus Photobacterium. The sequence continues at coordinate 2,750 of CAMQZF010000188.1, forward strand.
CACATTGAAAAAGGCATCCTTCGGGATGCCTTTTTTTTACGCTTTTTTCTGTGATTTTACTGTTGGATTTAAGAAACTATTAAGCACCCGGTGGGCAAGCTAAACTCTCAGTGATCAATTCGATCAATTGATCTTCAAGCTCAAAACGCACTTCCATCAGTTGGCCTATATTGGATAAATCGCGATCTAAATCCAATAACGCTTCTTCATCATTGACAGCACAATAGCGATCACTGAAATTTAAAAGAGAATCGGTTGTAGCAGTAATATTTTCATAGAGGAGAGTAATGGCTTGAGTCGGTGAATATCCCGTAGAGCGCCATTCCTCCATGACCATGTCATAGATTTTAAAATGACCCGTTGATATGTAATCAACCAATTGTTGCGAGAAGGTTTGTAAGTGTTCTGTAGTCGGAAGTTGACGCGCATTTTCTTGGAAAGGAGGAAGATTGGCGAGTTTGCAATAGTCGATCAGAAGTTGCTGTCGAGACATTAACCAATGATCTATCACGTCACTGTGACCACCCCATTGTTTCTGTACTTGTTCGAATTTACTTAACATGACCATGCCCTCATTATCTCTCAGGCTTTGATGTACATGAATCAAGCGCTGAATGATTGTTACGACACTCTTAAGAAAAGAGAACCTTGTAATACGGCTCGATAGTCCGTTATCTCTTTAGAGTGCCAGTAAATAAGATACCCTGCAAGAATGGATGTGAAATTAATGTTAAAAAGTAATGAAATAGCGTATTGGTGTGCAGTGAAAAAAGGGCAGCTCTATGTGCCTAATCACACGATTCCGCTAGAGAAAAGAAAAAATCTAGCAATTAATGAGAAATTCAGTCGTCAAATTGGTGAGTATCAAGATGTGCCCTTCTTCTGGTTAGAAATTGAAGATGATGCTGATGAACTACCTTTAGAGGGGTTGAGAACCCTATTAGATGTGGATTCAGCATTATTTTCTTTAGCCAGTAAAGCCGTACAATTGTCCCATATGTGGGATCAGCAACAATTTTGTCCTAAGTGTGGTCAAGCCTGTCAATTATCAAAGAAAGCAGAAATACCAGCAATGGTGTGCCATGGCTGTCAACAGCCTCATTATCCTCGGATTTCTCCCTGCATTATTGTGGCTGTGCGGAAGGACGATAAGGTGTTATTAGCGCAGCACCCTCGTCATCGTAATAGCATGTTTACGGTCATTGCCGGTTTTGTTGAGCCAGGTGAAACATTGGAATGTTGTGTTGCTCGAGAAATAAAAGAAGAAACAGGCATTAATGTTAATAATATTCGTTATTTTGGCAGTCAGCCTTGGGCATTTCCATCCAATCTGATGATGGCATTTTTAGCGGATTTTGCTGGTGGAGAAATCAAACCTGACTACAGCGAGCTTACAGATGCTATTTGGGCAACAGAAGATAACCTTCCTTTATTACCGCCAGAAGGGACGATTGCTCGAGCTTTAATTGAGCAGACGTTGCAAGACATTCAGGAATCGAAATCACAGCAATAGTAACAGACAAATCAACGATCTTAAGAGAGAGTGGTACACTAATGGACAGAATATATCCATGGAGTCAAGAATGAGTGAATTAAAAAATGACCGTTATTTGCGTGCGTTATTGAAGCAACCGGTTGATTGCACACCGGTATGGATGATGCGTCAAGCGGGTCGTTATTTACCTGAGTATCGTGCAACGCGTGCTGTTGCAGGAGACTTCATGTCATTGTGTAAGAATGCGGAATTAGCCAGTGAAGTAACGTTACAGCCTTTACGTCGTTTTCCGTTGGATGCAGCTATTCTGTTTTCTGATATTTTGACCATTCCCGATGCGATGGGATTAGGGCTACACTTTGAAGCTGGTGAAGGTCCGAAATTTGCTCGCCCAATTACCTGTAAAGCCGATGTTGATAAAATTGGTATTCCTGATCCTGAAGGTGAGTTGCAATATGTGATGAACGCAGTTCGTCAGATCCGTAAAGACTTGAAGGGGGAAGTGCCATTAATTGGATTCTCTGGCAGTCCATGGACACTTGCAACGTATATGGTGGAAGGGGGCGGTTCCAAAGCCTTTACAAAAATCAAAAAGATGATGTACAGCGATCCACGCGTTTTGCATACCTTATTGGATAAGCTAGCAGAGAGTGTTACAAGTTACTTAAATGCTCAGATTAAAGCTGGTGCTCAATCATTGATGATCTTTGATACTTGGGGTGGTGTTTTAACACCACGAGATTACAAAGATTTCTCATTACAATACATGCATAAAATCGTTGATGGTTTGATTCGTGAAAATGACGGTCGTCGAGTGCCTGTGACCTTATTCACTAAAAATGGTGGTATGTGGTTAGAGAGCATTGCCGCAACAGGTTGTGATGCGATAGGTCTTGATTGGACCATTAATATTGCTGATGCTAAACGTCGCGTTGGTGATAAAGTCGCTTTACAAGGCAACATGGACCCTTCAATTTTGTACGCTAAGCCTGAACGTATTCGCCAAGAAGTGGCGACGATCTTGGACGATTTTGGCACAGGTGAAGGTCATGTATTCAATTTAGGGCATGGTATTCATTTGGACGTTCCACCAGAAAATGCTGGCGTCTTTGTCGATGCAGTTCATGAGTTATCGAAACCCTATCATGGCTAATCGAGTCAAATGAGCATTAAATACGAAAAAGCCCTCATACCTGAGGGCTTTTTTATTAATAGCCTTTTTGAAAATCAATGACATTCATTAGGGGTTGATTTGTATGCCATCGTTGATAGTTCAGGATAAATTGTTCATAGACTTGTTCTGGCACACTCGGCGCGGCAACATGAGGTGTAATCGTGATATTAGGGTGAGACCAAAATG
>CAMQZF010000189.1 GCA_947039525.1 uncultured Photobacterium sp.
AAGATTTCGTTATCTTTTGATGAATACATTGTTATAAATAACGTGTGTTTTTTATTTATTGCAACATTAAAGTGACGTTTTATTCATTATTTATTGCTTTTATTTTTTTTATTTTATTACATTTAAGTATTTTATTTATATTAAGAGTTAGCTAAATGAGAATGATTATTCGTTGTAATAAATAAAAAGAAAATGAGAATAAAAATTCAGCGTGACAAAGCACGCTGAATGGAATGATTAAGAAAGGATAATAAGATTAGAAAGGTTTGAAAGCGTAACCAGTGACTTCTTTAACGCCAATTTCTTTGCCTAATGCTGTCATTGGGTGAACGACAACCAAACCACGTACCGATTTCTTTAATTTACCCATATCAGCTTGTTCAGCTTTTGATAGGACGCGATTAAAATTCATATTCACGATTTTTTGTGCTTTATCGCTTAATTGCGTTTTTTGTTGTGTTTGTGTTTCTGCAATCTTTGCTTTTAGCTCATTGATTTCTTTGTTCAATTTATTAATGTTTTCGCGGTTTTTTGTTACTTCCGCAATGGCTAATTGACGACCGCAGAAATCCAAACGGTTTTTGTGTTCTTGTAATGTGTTTTTGATGTTCATTAAAGTGCCTTTTGAAAAGAGACAGGCAGATTGTGATGCTGTGTTCTGTCTTTGATTAATACTGCAAGTATATCAGTAAGCGTTTTGTTCTTTTATGTTTAAAATGACCAGAAGTGGCTCTCTGGTCATTTTCTTGTAAAATTTTCGTTCCATTGAGTGGATTTTCAGCACTTCTGTGTAAAGTAGAACGGTCTTTAGGTTGGGTGAGCGCCATTTTGAATGGTGATGTGTGTGGTAAAAATGATCATTAATAAAAAAATGATGGGTTTAGGTGCAATTTGTACTGTATTGGCATTAGGTTTAACTGGGTGCAGTGGGCATACGGCATTGAAAAGCCGTACTGATTCTACGTCATCTGTCGTTTTGAAGCCGTTTTCTGAAATGGCCGTATGCCAAGCCGCTGTCTCTAAAATGTTTTATGTGCCATTGAATGATGTTATTGCGACGAAGACAAGCCACGGTATTGTGCATTTAAGTTATACCGCCCAGAATAAAAAAGTGTGGGATTTGAAGTGCCGTTTATCTGGGGACCAAATTTTATGGGCGGATAATACGCCTGATGCTCATTGGAAAAATGGTCCATCAAATCCATTATTATGGTTCCAAGTAGCTAATTCTGATCTGTATATTTATGAAAATTTTAATCGAGTGAAGACCGACTGTAATCCAACTTTATACAGTGCTGGACAGTTTTCATCTGCAACGTAAAAATTGTGAATTCAATCGATAAATGAAGACATCATAATAATAAAGTTATTATTTTGTGATTTGGTTGAAAATCTTTAGCTCTGTTTTTGCTAAGGTCACGAAGTAATGCGTTTTATCAATATCGCTGTTTGTTTTTGGTCGAATAAATAAGAGGTTTGATAAGATGCATTGCCTTTTTCGATTCTATTTTGATCGGTTTGTTTTTTATTTGATCACTTGATTTTTATTTTGATAAATAGACTTGCATGATTTTTAAAATCTCGTATATTAAGCGCCATCAGCCCGAGTGGTGAAATTGGTATACACGACGGATTCAAAATCCGTTTCCTTCGGGAGTGGCGGTTCAAGTCCGCCCTCGGGCACCAAATTTCAAACGAAAAGCCTCAATCGAAAGATTGGGGCTTTTTTTGTGCCTGCTATTTTAGTTTTACCAGACAATAAAAAACCCGCACATGGCGGGTTTTTATGGTCTGTTCTCTCTATTAGAAGAAAGAATAAGGAATGATCACCTGTAGACGAACGTCTGTTTGTTGCTTACCGCTGGTTGATGCTTTGGTTTCATCACGAGTTAACCAAGTACCATGCAGTTGAACAACACTGCCTTTCATCATGCCATCTTGAACGGTATAGCCGACAGTACCATTAATAGCGGTTTCACTCTTATAACCGACTTTCGCAGAATTCATACCAGAGCCATAACCTAAGCCCATGTAGTAATTCCAGCCATTACCCATATTGTAAGATAAACGGTTATAGAAAGAGACTTCGCCAGATTGGTTCCAATCTGACAGGGCATCCCACCATTGTGACCAGCTGCCGTTATTCATGGCGTAAGTGTAAATGGTACGAGGAACAACTTCTGTGCCATTTTTGCTTTCAGCATAGCGAAGTTGAGATAACCAGCTCCATTGACCCATATTCATGTTTAGGGATAGACCTGCCATGTAGCCCATACCGTTGTATTTCACTTTATCGTGAACACCGTAATAATCGGCCGCTAGCGTCGTTGAGTCATTCAATGCATAGCTGGTATACACTTTGTATGATGTAGTGTTTTCTGATTGAGTTTCACCGCTGTAACGTACATCAGTGGCTTGACCAATACCTAGATTGTAAGACAACTTACCCACTTGATTTGAGTAACCTAAGGAATGTAAGTAATTCCATTGGGTGTTTGCCCAAGTAACGTAATCATCTTCGCTCAGTAGCCAAGGTGCGGTGTATTTGTCTGCCCAGAAGTAAGTTAATTTGCCACCGCCAAGATTCGCATTTAATTCCAAACCACGGTAGGTGCCGGGAACGAAGGCCCATACGTTACCCACGGTGCCGTTTCCTGTAGACTGGATAAGACCGATTTTACCGCTGAATTGATTGTGGATCTTAAATTTAACAGCAGCGGTATAGACCTTAGCGTGAGGGCCGTTGCCTGCGCCCCAGTCTTGGTCATTAGAGAAAGAAATCTCGTTGTTTAAGTATTGACCATTGGTATTTTGTAAGCTGTGGTTATATATGTCACCCGCTAAATAACCTGCAACGTCCACACCGATGAAATTATTATAGTAACCCGAGTTAAAATCTAAAATCGCATTGTAAGAGGAATAATTCAGACGATCATAGGTGTCTGAAGTCGCGTTATCATTATGACTACGAACACGAGTATCACTGATAAATTTAGCATTTAAAGTAGATCCAGCGATAAAGCCCGTATCAGCGTTGGTTGCATTTGCAGCCATGGCCATTGGGGCTACCGATAAGCTGCCAAGTATCGCGACAGCCCAAATAGACTTATTTAATAAAAAACGATTTTCCATGCGACGTGTCTCATTATTATTTTTATTGTGATTGAATCGAGTTAAATCAATACAAACGCTTGATTATTGGTGGCGAAGCTATCAGTAAAATAACATTATAAATGTGAAAACAATCACACTTTATTCTTGAAAAATGTAATTTATTCACCTTTTATAAATAAAAATAGAGTTTTTTAGTTTTTTTGAGGTAAAAGCGCTAGAAATGGAAAGTGGTTTGTTGGCTATCGATTGATTTCTTATGAGGTAGGTGTAAAGAAATGGATATAAAAGTTCAATCTTGAGGGTGTTGATAATCTTCTATCTGAGTCGATTTTTGCGTAATCGTAGATTATAAAGAGGGGAAATTATCATTGGTAATAATCATTTTCTAGCGTAAAAAAGCCTCAGAATCTGAGGCTTTAGAGTCTTTTTCTACGGATGAATTACATCGCATCGGCAAAAATAGAACAAATGTCAGCGTGTGTGCCTTGTTTTGGATTAGTTAAGCTGCACGCGTCTTTTAATGCATTGTCAGCAAGCACTGGGAAATCATCGGCTTTCACACCCAATTGACGTAAACCTGTTGGAATACCCACATCTTGAGATAAGCTTTGAATCGCTTGAATTGCTGCTTCCGCTGCATCGGTCACTGTCATGCCTGATACATCAACACCCATAGCAACGGCGACATCTTGTAGTCGCTCTGGACAAACTTGTGCATTGTAGCGTTCTACGTGCGGCAACAAGATCGCATTACATACGCCGTGGGGCAGATCATACAAACCACCCAATTGGTGTGCCATTGCATGAACATAGCCTAAAGAAGCATTGTTAAATGCCATACCCGCCATGAATTGAGCGTAAGCCATTTGTTCACGAGCGTGTAAATTGGCACCATCTTTCACAGCTGTACGTAAATTATCTTGAATTAATTCCATTGCTTTTAATGCAACGGCATCCGTAATCGGGGTCGCGGCGGTAGAAACATAGGCTTCAATCGCGTGAGTTAACGCGTCCATGCCCGTTGCTGCGGTTAATGAGGCTGGTTTTGCTAGCATTAATTTCGGATCGTTAACGGACATTAAAGGGGTAGTGTGTTTGTCCACAATCGCCATTTTAATGTGACGTTCTTCATCGGTAATAATGCAGAAACGCGTCATTTCGGAGGCCGTACCTGCGGTTGTGTTAATTGAAATTAATGGCAGTTGTGGTTTTGCTGAGCGATCAACGCCTTCGTAATCACCAATGTGACCACCATTCGCTGCCACTAAAGCAATGCCTTTTGCGCAGTCGTGTGGTGAGCCACCACCCAATGAGATCACAAAATCACATTGGTTGTCTTTTAACATGGCTAAACCTTGTTCCACATTGTGTGTCGTTGGGTTGGGTTTTGTGGCATCGTAAACAACCGTTTCAATATGACGTTCGTTTAATAAGTCACTGACTTGTTTTACAACACCAATCTGATTCAAAATGGCATCCGTGACGATCAAACCTTTTTTAAATCCGTGTGATTGAATAGCATTGGCAGCTTCGGATAAACAGCCTGCACCCATAAAGTTAACACTTGGAATAAAGAACGCAGCCATACATCACCTCATATTTGAAAAGATAAAATAAAATGAATAAGAGGTATTGGTGATTAACTATGTTGAGATGATGAAACTCACGTATAGAGAAATCCAGTGAGAACTTCGAGATGTTAGCTTTTAATATTTATACTTGAATAACGGCTTTTGATTTATTTTCTGTTTTTAATGTCGTTTTGTTTGTTTTTTGATCGCTTGTTGTTTTGAATGCAGAAAAAGCTTGTTGAAGGTAAAAAAATCCGTATATTAAGTGCTATCAGCCCGAGTGGTGAAATTGGTATACACGACGGATTCAAAATCCGTTTCCTTCGGGAGTGGCGGTTCAAGTCCGCCCTCGGGCACCAAATTTCAAACGAAAAGCCTCAATCGAAAGATTGGGGCTTTTTTTGTGCTTCATTGTCATTCTAAATTTCTTAAGTTCGTTTTTCACCTTGTCATCAATCAAAGGAAAGCGGGTTTAAGTTCTCTAGTTACATTTACTCCCATGTTATTGCACTTCATATTCAATGTCTGGTTCATATCCTGTCTTTAGTGATTTTCTGCACCAGCTATTTACCTAGTGAATTAAGGCTTTCTGGTACGGCTGAGAAATTAGCTGGCTATCATGTGAGTATTAGCATGAGTGGCTGGTAAGTAGGTTTCTGAACTGCTCTGGTAAATTAGTAGAAAATTGAGTGGTGGAATAGTGCTATCAATAAATTCATCATGACAGCACCATAAAAGTTGTCTACAAAATATAAGCGATAAAAAATAATACTATAGATATAACAGGATTAATTATTAAGCATAATAAACCTGAGAGTAGACCCTGTCCCAAAATCTGTGTAATTGCCTATCATTAACTTAATCATATTAAGG
>CAMQZF010000190.1 GCA_947039525.1 uncultured Photobacterium sp.
TCTGGAAAGCCCACCGAGCCGTTCAACCTCCTGTTTTGTTGTCTTTTTTTTGTATTTTATTCTTAGTGATGATTTATTGCGAAGCGTATTTATGTCGATTATAATTTTCGAGATAAAAATAAAATAAAATATCGAAATGAATTAATAATCGATATTATTAAGTTTTGATTCGGATTTTTTTTTATAAACCTCGATATAATATTGTTTATTTTAAACAATATACGAATAACGATATTTTTATAATAAAAGTTGAGTAAATTATGAATGCAATCGATGTCATGTATGTTGGCTTTGGTGGCGGTCTGGGTGCATTATTGCGTTGGGGCGTCGGATTAGGGGTAAATAAAGTATTTAAGGGTGATTTCCCATTAGGTACGTTTATTATTAATATTTCTGGTGCTTTTGTTATTGGTTTTTTGAGCGTCTTTTTTAAATTACACACTCATGGTAACGCACAAGAGTTATGGCATGTGACCATTTTGACGGGTTTATTGGGTGGTTATACGACTTTTAGTACCATGCAGTTAGATGCGTCTAAAATGGTACACCGACGTCAGCGTTTAGCGGCATTGGGTTATATTATTGTTTCTGTGGTAGTTGGTGTGATTGCAGCTCTTGTGGGTGCATGGTTAGGCGGTTTATAAGGCGTTTGTTATGGTTGATTTAATTATTCTTGTGTTTGTTGGTGGTTCTTTTGGTGCAATGTGCCGTGAGTTTGTTATGTTATTAGCACCGCACTTTGGTAACGGTTTTCCGTTTGATATTTTCCTTGTGAACATCATTGCATCGTTCTTATTGGGTCTATCAACCTCGTTCCATCAGTCTCAACGTTTACACCGCCATGTTCACTCTTTAGTGGGTACGGGTATCATGGGTAGCTTGTCTACTTTTTCAAGTTTTGTGTACGGTGGTGGTAAATTATTGCAAGATCCTGGTCATGCATTAGTGGGCATTGCTTACTTAGTGATTAGTTTGGTTGTTGGTTATGCTGCCGTTGAGTTTGGTCTAGCGATTGCAAAACGTGAAGAAAAAGAACAAACCGTATAATAAAGATAATTTGTCGTAACGCGAGTCATTGAATTTGTGAATCATTAAGACAAATACGTGATGAGTGGCAGGACAGAAAATGCCGATGGTAACCTATCGGCATTTTTTATTGGGTCTTGAAAATTTAGTCGCGGAAATTGTCAAATTGGAAAGGTTGATCCAATTCAGCATTGCGTACCAACGTCATCACTTCTTGTAAGTCATCGCGCTTTTTTCCCGTTACACGTAACTTTTCACCTTGAATCGATACTTGTACTTTGATTTTTGCATCTTTGATCATCTTAACTAATTTTTTTGCGTTATTTGTTTCGACGCCTTGCTTGAACTCAACATTTTGGTAGCAGGTTTTACCGCCAGAGAAGACGATTTTTTGTGTATTCATTGCATTCGCATCAACACCACGTTTTGCTAAATTACCGCGTAAAATATCGGCTAATTGCAAAAGTTGAAAATCGGACTCTGAGGTCAACTTAACGACTTCTTTATTTAATTCAATCGTTGCTTCTACACCGCGGAAGTCAAAACGAGTCGATAATTCACGCTTAGCGTTATCAACCGCATTTTTTAATTCAACGTTATCAACTTCAGAAATGATATCAAATGATGGCATAAAAAAATCTCCAAAAGAGTAAGGGGGATATAGGTATGTTACCGCATTTCTCTCTGCGGCGGTAAGCACACAAAAAAGACGGCACAGAATCTGTACCGTTAAGTATTAGGGCAGGTATTTATGGTCTATTTTTCACAGCCTGAGCGAGAGTGTTGAGCATGTTTTCAGTGTCTTCCCAACCTAAGCAAGCATCAGTAATGGATTGACCGTACTGTAACGATTGACCCGATACGACATTTTGCTTGCCTTCACATAAGAAACTTTCTGCCATAATACCAGCAATGGCATGGTCACCTTGTTGAATTTGCAGTGCAATATTCTCAGCAACATTCAATTGGCGTTTATGATCTTTTTGGCAGTTTCCATGGCTAAAGTCGACGATTAAGCGACCTGGCAATTGGAAATCTTCAGTTAAGATTTTGGCGGCAGTTTGGATATCATTGGCGTGGTAATTTGGGGTTTTACCACCTCGTAAAATGATGTGCCCATAGGGGTTGCCGGAGGTGCGATAGATGGTCATTTTCCCATCTTTATCAGGAGAGCAAAACATGTGAGAGGCGCGTGTAGCGCGAATCGCATCAATGGCTATATTAATGTTGCCATCAGTGCCATTTTTAAAGCCAACCGGACAGGACAGTGCAGATGCCATTTCTCGGTGGATTTGTGATTCGGTTGTGCGTGCGCCAATGGCTCCCCATGTGATCAGATCAGCCAAATATTGTCCGGTGATCATATCTAAAAACTCGGTTGCCGTTGGCAATCCTAACTGATTAATATCAATTAACACTTTTCGAGCTTTCTTTAAACCGGTGACCAAATCAAAGCTGCCATCGAGGTGAGGATCGGAAACTAAGCCTTTCCAGCCGATCACTGTTCGAGGTTTCTCAAAATACGTACGCATGACAATGAATAATTCATTTTTATGGCGTGCTTGAAGTTGAGCTAATTTTTGAGCGTATTCAAAAGCAGCATCGGTATCGTGTATTGAGCAAGGACCGACAATGGTGAGTAAGCGTGAATCTTGCCCTGAGAGTATGGCTTCTACTTGACGACGAGAATGTGAAACGTGTTGAGAAATCTCGTCGGTCATTGGGTATAACGCTTCTAATTCAGCGGGTGCGGGCATAGTGCCTAATTTTATGGTTCTCAATTCGTCGGTTTTTATTGGCATTTTGCTTGCCCGTCTTATGCTTTTTTGAATGAATGACGCCTTAAGATAGCCCAAAAGTGTTTTAGAATAAACTAAACTTGTGACATCTGTTGTGTTTTACTATGTAAATTAAAGAGTTGGTTAAAATAACGCTAATTTTTATTGTTTGTTATCTCACTGATGGCATTTTGGTGGTAAATTGAGGTTCGTCGCAACTTTTTCTAAAGATGGAACCCTGTTTCGTAAAATGATAAGTTGTGGTAGACGTATATTATGTCATCAATGCAAGGAAATTCATCATAAGATGAATTAAAGCATGATTAAACACAAGGTGGTATGGGTGTCTTATGGTCAACAAACACATCGCTTCACTTCACATTTCTCAATCCTTGGTCAGTACCTCTGATTTGGTTTCGACAACGGGTTTGTTATCTTTGGATGCATTAGGACGTGAGTGTTTTGATATTCCTAAAGAAGCATTTATTACGCCAGATGGGTTACCTACGCAAGAGCAGGATGCATTATTAACACGTATAGGTCATCACGATTCTCCTTCTGAATATTACGTGTCAGTCATGGTGGATCGCATTGTGACATTAGCGCATTCGATTTATGTTCCTACATTGAAAATCTGCTTATCTGGTGCCGACGTTCCAGCTTATGCGGAAGATGTTGTGGTGGATGAGCGTAATCCTGCGATTGGTTTACGTGGCGTTTCTCGTTTCGATAATGAGCAAACGCGCCAGAGTTTTTTACTTGATTGTGAAATCATCAAACGAGTAAGAGAATATGTGCACTTGCCTGTGATTGAGGTTCTTGTGCCTTTCGTACGAACCGTCAGTGATGCGGCTAAAGCCATTGATCTCTTAGCTGAGCAGGGATTATGCCGAGGTACAGATAACTTACAAGTTCATTTACTTTGTGAAGTCCCAAATAATGCGCTGCAAATGGATAAGTTATTGCCCTATTTTGATGGTGTGTTACTGGATGTCGACATGCTCACTCAATTTACATTGGCTTTGGATCTTGAACACTGTGCGCTGCAAGGTTTTCTCGACAAAGTAGATGAAGGTGTGTGTGTATTATTGAAGCAAGCTTCTCTTTCGGCGGTTAATGCTCATAAACCTTGTGGTGTGATCATTTCTTCGAAGTTAGATACACCGGAGCTTCGACGACGTATGGTTCGATGGGGTGCCAACTCATTGGTTGTGTGTGAGTAACAACATTGTATTTTAAGCAAAGAAAACCGCCTTGAGGCGGTTTTTTTATGAGTGTAAGTTAATAGAGAATAAATGTTTAGCGAAGTAAGAGTGACTTTAATCGCGAGCGCTCAATACCTTTGACGATGGCAAATGAGATCAGCAATGTTAAGGGAATAATCATGATGTGCTTAAGAAGATCTGGCATATCAAGTAACTTCGCTATGTTGGATAAATAGATGATGACTAAAAGGTGACATAAATAAATACCCAATACGTAAGGACTGTACTTGGATGCTTGAGTCGCCTCTCCCCAAGTTGGATGGCTAATTAACAGGAAGAACAAGCCTAAAGCCCATAATGGTGTTGAAATCAAAAAGTCATGAACAAAGAATTGAGTGCCGTATGTCGTTAAATATTGCGCTTCAAACAAATGACCAAGCAAACCAAAAATCATTAATAAGGCGGAGCTACTTCGGCTAATGTGCCAGTTTTTTTGACGAATAAGAAAGCCGAGTGTCAGCATCAGAGTGGAAACAAACGGACCATTACGAGTAAAAATAGGGGCACTGGCATCAAAGATCGGTTGATAACTGCCTGCCATTAAACCGTAAGCGTATAAGGCTACCGCAAGAATCAAAAGATAACGGCTTTTTTGCTGTGTGGCAAAGGCACTAAGGATACTGGTTCCGATGATAAGAGCAGGGACATACCACAAATGAACTAAACCACCTTCAAATAAGCTATTTAATGGTGTTGTGGCTAAATATCCCCAGTATTGGGTGCGCTCAACCCAGTAACCTTGGTGAATAAGCGTGTGCAAATTAAATGGTATTAATAAATAAAGAACGCTCCAAATCAGCCAAATTTTAAATAAAGGTAGTGCATAGCTGCGCCATGTTACCCAAGGCGATTGAGTTAATTTTGGTTGAATGAGATAGCCGGCGAGTAAAAAAAACAGTGGGACAGCAAAGCGACTTAATTGATTTAAGAGCATGCCTATCCACGGTTGCCCATTAATCTCAGGGAAGGTCATGAAGGCTTGTGAGTGTATGGTGACGATCGCTACTAATGCCAATAATCGCCCTGATTCGAAACTGCTAATTCGTGATGTCATAATTCACTGTTCTTTATATCCAGAAATAAAGCTGACTTTACGAGATATCTGTCTTTTTTGGTCAAAAAAATCTGGGTTTTGTGATATTTGTTTGTCTGTTTATTTCTAATAGAACGATGTGATAGGGTAATTAATCTGTTTTTTATTCTGGGTGATGTTATGTGGCGTCAAGATTATCTCTCTTTAGGTGACCCTTTTTATGATGTGTCTCTGCCAACACCTGTCAATGATCCTCACCTTTTTTTATGGAATGTAACATTGGCCAGCAGTTTGGGGTTGCCGAACGATTGGGTGAATAATGATGAGTTAAAAGCGCAGATTTTTTCTGGCAATGTGGTTTTACCTAATAGATCGGAAGAGCACACGTCTGAACTCCAGTCACCGGCTATGATCTCG
>CAMQZF010000191.1 GCA_947039525.1 uncultured Photobacterium sp.
CGCTCCGCCACTTATTAAAGCCTCAGTCGAAAGACTGGGGCTTTTTTATTATCTGAATTTTTAAATAGAATAGATCTACATTTAGAACGCATGAAAAAACCACTATAATTAGTGGCTTTTTCGTCTTAGTATTTTGAGATATTGATTAAACTTTTAGAAAAGCTTTGAATTGATTTACGACGTTTTCAGCTTGTTCTTGATCCTCCATTTCTGCAAATAAGCGCAGTAATGGTTCTGTTCCTGAGAAGCGAGCAAGTGCCCATCCGCCATTTTTAAAGTACACTTTTGCGCCATCGGCATAGCTTACTTTTTCAATTTCATAATCAAAATCAGGCAGTGATCTTTCTACATAGATTTTGTTATACAGTCGATCTTTATCACTTGCCTTAAAAGTACAATCACCCTCAGCGGTATAAGCGTAACCATAACGATCATAAATTTCATTGAGCAATTCAGAGAGCTTTTTGCCTGTTACACTGATCATTTCAACCAGTAAACTAGAGGCAAATACACCATCTTTACCTTTAATATGCCCACGAATTGTCAAACCACCAGAGCTTTCTCCACCAATTAAAGAGTCATCCGCTTCCATTTGTGAACTTATGTGCTTGAATCCAACAGGGACTTCAAACGATTTTTCATCGTGATCAGCGGCAACTTTGTCCAATAAATGGGTTGTTGCGATATTGCGTACAACGGATCCTTTCCAATTTTTGTACTCAAGTAGGTAGTAATACAGTAGAAGTAGAACTTCATTTGGATGAATAAAATTACCTTTTTCATCAATAATACCTAAACGGTCAGCATCACCATCAGTACCAATACCAATATCATAACCTTCGTGTGCTACTAAATGTTTGAGTCGATATAAAGTCGCTGCACTCGGTGATGGCATAACTCCGCCAAAACCGGGGTTATGTTCATCATTGATCACATCAACATCACAACGGGCACTGATTAATACGGTTTGCAGTGCATTTTTTGCAACACCAAACATGGGATCGATCAATACACGCAGATTGGCTTTTTTAATGGATTCGACATCAATGGCATTAATGATGCTATCAACAAATTCATTCATCGGATTGATGATTTTAATAACACCAGAATCAACGGCAGAATCAAACTCAATAAGTTTAATGTCTTGATTGGTAATGCTTTTTATTTGAGCTTCAATTTTTTGAGTAATGACTTCATCAGCATCACGTCCGCCTTCAATGAAGACTTTAATACCATTGTAATCTGCTGGATTGTGAGAGGCAGTAATACAGGCAGAGTAAGCCGATTTTAATTTTGCACATTGGTGCATGACTATTGGAGTTGGGACAAATTTATCAATAAAACGAACCGGAATGTGGTTTGCAGCAAGGATTTCCGCGAACCATTGAGCGGCTTTATCGGATAAAAATCTCCGATCGTAACCAATAACAAAAGGACGATCAGAAACCTCTTCGTTAATAATAATATTAGAAAGTGCTTGTGCTACTAACTGCACGTTTGCTTTTGTAAATTCTTCGCCGATAAAGGCGCGCCAGCCACCTGTGCCAAATTGAATCATAATTGAAAGTCCTATTTTCATATCGACATAAAAAAGGGAGGCATGAGCCTCCCTAACTGAATGATGCAAATTATCCCATAATGACGTTAACAGTATTAATGGATCCTACTGCTTGTGGGGTGATTACCCCTGTAATTTTTACGCCATTAAGTTGAATTGATTTGATGCCTTTACTTACATGATCAGGGTTTTGGACGCTGATATTGTATGTCGCGCCACGCCATTCACGCGTAACTTCAAATCCAGGCCACTCTGTAGGAATACATGGGTTAATGCTTAAACCTTCAAATCCAGTCTGGATACCAAGAATAAAGTTAGTTACTGCGAAGTAAGCCCAGCCTGATGTTCCGGTTAACCATGGGTGGTTTGCACGGCCGTGATCTTGATGATCGCGTCCCATGATAAATTGGACGTAGGAATAAGGTTCAGCGATACGTTTTTCGATGATATTGTTTTGATTGTACGGATTGAGTGCGTCATAGAACTTCATCGCACGATCACCGCGACCCAATTTCGCCTCTGCTACCCATGCCCATGGGTTTGGATGTGAGAAGATAGCGCCGTTTTCTTTGACACCTTGGTATACGCGAGTCACGAAACCAATATCATCGTTAGGTGTAGCAAATGATGGTGAGTTGAGATGTAAACCGTACTCAGAGAACAGATTCTCATCCACAGCATCCATGGCTTTTTCACCACGATCTTGTGATGACATACCCGATAGAACAGCTAGAGTATTCGACTCTAAGTGGATACGTCCTTCAGTCTGCTGTGCAGTGCCGATTTTATCGCCATCTTTCGTTAAACCACGGATGTACCAACCACCTTCATCATCCCATAGGTGTTTTTCACACGCTTCACGGACGTTTGCTGCCATTTCTGTGTATTGTTCAACATCTGCCGTTTTATTTTGGTACTTAGCTAGTTGAATAAATTCTTGTAGTGCCCAGAAGTGGAGGAATGACACCATCGCTGATTCACCACCACCTAGGTTTAGACAGTCGTTCCAGTCAGCACGTAGACCTTTACAAATACCGGTTTGACCGACGTATTCCGCAGAAAAATTAAGCGCTGCTTTCATGTGTTCATAAACGGTAGCATCACCACTGTCTGCGTATGGGATCACCTCATCAAGGAAGCTTTCTTCACCTGTTTCCATTACGTATTTACAAATGGTTGGTACAAGCCATAAGTGATCATCGGAACAGGTGTCTTCAATACCGTGGATCTTATCGTCATCACTTGGGGTTGGAACAACCGTTGGTGATTTCGATGGTTCAACATTGGCCATTTCTGGATCGAACCAATCTGGATCGAATAGGTGTAGACCGTAACCTGCTTTTACTTGACCACGGAGTAAGTCAATAAGACGTTTGCGAGTCATCGCTGGATTGGTGTGAGGAACTGAAATCGTATCCTGTGCGGTATCACGGTAGCCTAAACCAGTACGCCCACCGACTTCGATGAAGGAGGCAAAGCGAGACCAAACCACACAGGTTTCTGCTTGGTATAGTGTCCATGTATTGATCATGGTGTCTAAACCTTCGTTTGGCGATGTCACTTTGAATTTGTTACAACGGCTGTTCCAGTGTTCTTTAATTTCAGCAAAGGCGGCATCAACAGCTGCGATGTCTTGGTATTTCTTACGTAGGCGTTGACCTTCGTTTTTACCGACACCAAGTATGAAGCTGAATCGCACTTCTTCACCGGGTTGAATCGTGAATTGTTTATGCAGTGAGCCACATTGGTTGTAACACGTTTGAACATGATTTGAACAACGACCATTCTCAAGCGCAATTGGATTAGACTCATCACGGTATTGACCAATAAAGCTATCACGTTGACCATCATAGCTGTCTGGATCAAAAGTAGATGTTAGGTAGTAGAATCCTTCATATTCAGATGTGTTGTAGTATAGGTCATACAGAATAACGCCATCATTGTAAGAAGTACCGGCAGAGTACAAACTCATCTGGTGATTTTGGTTGTCCGATTCAATGTGACTAAAAGAGAATTCAACAAAAGAGAAGGCACTGATCGTACGAGGTTTATCACCTGTGTTTTTAATGCGAACATCCCACAATTCCGCATCTTCACCGATAGGAACAAATAGGGTTTTTTCAGCAGTAATACCGTTGTATTCACATTTAAATTTAGAATAAGACAAGCCGTGACGAACTTCATAAGTCGCTTCTTCTAAACTTTTTGCAACAGGTTGCCAAGAAATCGACCAGTAATCACCACTCACATCATCACGCAAGTAAACATAATGGCCTGGACGATCAAAGGTAGAGTTTGGACGAAACTTGGTTACACGATTGTATTCTGGCGACTTATAAAATGAATAACCGCCAGCGTTATGAGAAATGACAGTACAAAATTTCTCTGTCCCTAAATAGTTTGTCCATGGTGCTGGGACATCAGGACGAGTGATTACATACTCTCTGTTGTCATTATCAAAATAACCGTATTTCATTATTGCCTGTCCTTTTAAAATATCACGAGTCGTGGTGGTTATTCGCAATGGCGGTATTGAATGCCCGCCTTATCTAAATGTTGTAGCTGACCATGTAATCGGGCTTTAAAGTCTTCCCAATCTCGGAGCTTTGGATGGGTCCAGCTGATCTCAGCTATCGCCAGTAAACGGGGATAAATCATATAATCAAATCGCGATTGACTATTAATCAGTTCGCTCCAAAGTGCGGTCTGGATACCAAGAATTTTTTGATGTTTGGGATCTTCATCAGGAAGTTCCGCTAGAGGAGAATAGGAATAGGCGGTATCCAAAGTCACTTTTCCTGCCCAGTCAACGCCCCATTCATCTGGGGAGTGACCTTGTGCTAAATCCAAATAGGTATATTGGGCGGGCTGCATGACAACATCAAAGCTATGCTCGACTCCTTCTAATCCGGCCTGTTCACTTAGCCAAGAAAAAATAACCGTATTTGTACTGACTTTATTACCATGACGAGCTTCTTCCCAACCCATCATTCGTTTACCTCTTCCTGCTAGTATTTCTTCAGCAAAACGCAAAACATGTCCTTGTAGTTCAGCAGGATCTTGATAGTTGTGCTCTTTCATTAATGCTAGGCAGCTTGGGCTTTTTTCCCACACGCCTTTGGGAACTTCATCACCACCGATATGCACAAATGATGATGGAAATAAATCACAGATTTCCTGTAATACCGTTTGAATAAAGGTATAAGTTCCTGACAAACCCGGAGATAAGATGTTGTCTGGATATCCTTGAATACTGAGGTATTCTGATTGATCGCTTTTATCTTGCAGCAAATGAGGCAATGAATAAATCGCGGCTCGACAGTGTCCTGGAATATCAATTTCAGGGATGATCTCAATATTGCGAATACGAGCATATTCAATTAAATCGCGAACTTCTTGTTTGGTGTAATAACCACCATAACGGTGTTCAATTTGACTAAATTGCGGCCCTAATATTTCTTTTGGACCACGCCATGCTCCGATTTCCGTTAACTCAGGATAGGCATCAATTTCAATTCGCCAGCTTTCGTCATCGGTTAAATGCCAATGAAAGGTATTAAATTTGTAGTAAGCCAGTTGGTCGAGCAATTTTTTAATACGATCAATGGGGTGAAAATGACGAGAGCAGTCAAGCATCATGCCACGGTAACCGTAATAAGGGCGATCATGGATCTCGACCATCGGCAGGACATATTCTGTCTGATTGTTTTCTATGGAAGTCGTGATGAGCTGCAACAAACTCGCCATGCCATTATGGAATCCAGATGAATTATTCGCCTCTAACCAAATGGCATTTTCCTCAATCAGTAAATGGTATTCTTCATGATTAAGCTGCTCATTACGCTGACAATGAAGGCCTGTTAATTCATCATGAGGTGTTAATTCCAAT
>CAMQZF010000192.1 GCA_947039525.1 uncultured Photobacterium sp.
AGTAAAAGTGTATAAAACGCGATTTGTAACAAAAATTGTGTGCAGTAAATCGATTCCTTCGAAAGTAAAACAGCAACTGAATAATGTGTTTCCACATCAAGGTGGTTCATCTAAGCATCGTGGTCGTAAAGCTTAATTTTTTAGATGAGTAACTGAGGTTGATGTGGTGGTAAGTAATATAACTATCCATCATATCCTGATGGTTGTGTTTTATCTGAATCATTATATAGAACAAAGCCTCCTTGAGGAGGCTTTGTGATTTTATGATTTAAATGTTACTTATTTTTTCAGTCATAATAGGCAAGGTTTGTAATACATATTGTCCCGGTGCATCCCCTTGAACTGGATTTGCTTCGCTGCCGAAAGTAAGCGCAGGAATGTCATTTTCCGTTTCTTTATTTTGTAGCCACTTATTCCAGTGTAACCACCAAGATCCAACTTTATGCTCACCCGTTTCTAGCCATGCTTCAGGTGTATCGGATAAGGTATCACTGACCCAGTAACCGTATTTGACTTTTTCTGGGTGGTTAACAACGCCAGCAATGTGTCCAGACTCACCAAGAACAAAGGTCGTTTCACCTGATAATTTCAAGGCTCCACGGTAGGTACCTTGCCATAAGGCGATGTGATCTTCTTGAGTAGAGATGAAGTAAGAAGGCACCTTGATTTTGGTTAAATCAAGGTAAACACCATTGACTTCAATCCCTTTTGGATCAACCAATTTATTATTCAGGTACAAACTTCTTAATAATGTACTGTGGCATTTTTCGGCCACGTTGGTGCTATCGCCATTCCAGTACAATAAATCAAAATCAATTGGGCTATTGCCTTTTAAGTAATTATTAATGTAATAGTTCCAATACAAACTATTTTCTCTTAATAATGAAAAAGTCACACTCAAAGAACGGCCATCCATGTAACCCAGTTTGGCGTTGCTCTTTTCAATAGCCGAAATCATTTCGTCATTAATGTACGCACCAATCTCACCAGGTTGAGCAAAGTCTAATAACGTAGTGAAGTAAGTGGCTGTCTTAATGCGATTACGTAAGCGTTTAGCCGCAACGTAAGCTTGGCTTGCTGCTAATAAGGTACCACCAATACAGTAACCTGCCGCGTTGATTTGTTTGGCTTTGGTGATGTCTTCAACCACTTCCGTTGCTTTAATCACGCCATCAATCATGTAATCAGAAAAATCGATGTTTCTCATGGATGCATCAGGGTTACGCCATGAAATCATAAAGACGCTATGACCTTGTTGCAGTAACCAGCGCATCATCGAATTCTTTTCACGCAAATCTAGGATGTAATATTTATTAATGAATGGCGGTACGATCAATAAAGGCGTTGCTTTGACGGTTTTAGTCAGCGGTTTGTATTGAATTAATTCAAACAAATGATTTTTGAAAACGATTTTACCTTCCGTGTTCGCGATATTTTCGCCTACGTGGAACGCGTCATCGTTCGTCATACTAATTTTTAGAACATCAGCGCTGGATTGAATGTCTTTTTGTAACAACGCCATCCCTTTGACTAAGTTCTCACCTTTTTGTTCGATAGTTAATCGAACTAGTTCTGGGTTGGTGGTGAGGAAGTTAGTTGGTGAAAGTGCGTTCAGTGCTTGACGAGAAAAGAAGCTTAAGCGTTCTTTGGCTTTTTCATCCACACCATCAAGGCCATTAATTTGATCTTGAATTTTGTTGCTCAACAGTAAGTACGATTGTTTGATGTAGCTGTAAAACGCTTCGTTATTCCAAGCCGGATCCAAAAATCGCTTATCGTCTTTTTCTGGTGAAATGAATGGAACAGGCTCTTTACCAAAGGTAAGCATGCCTTGCCAAATGTTCATTTGACCTTCCCACCATTCCATTTGAACTTTGGCTAAAGAGTCTGGGCGTGATAGGGCGCTTTCCATCCATTTTTTGCTGTCTTTTAGAGTAATATCGTTGAACGCTTGGTTTAATGGACTGGTAAATGCAGTATTTTGTGGTTGAAAGTCTTTCCACCACGATTGATTCATCTCATTTAAGTGAGAGAAATACTCTGAAAAAAAACGGTTATCCATGTTGATGCCCTTGTATAACAATGAAAATAGCCGCCCAATTGCTTAGGCGGCATAAATAACGCGTCACACAGATTATGCAGCCGTTACAGGTTTCATATTCTCAGTCGCAAGTACTTCGACATCGTTCTTGAATTCTTGAGCAATAGCGGAGAACTTATTACTGTCGTCAATAAGCTGTTGAGAAAGTTTTGTTAATGCTTCTAGTTGTTGACCGCTGTAAGCGGTAAGTGATTCCATGTCTTTAATTTCACTTACGGCTTTCAATTGAGTTAAACCCAAATCAGAGTAAGCACGAACTGCAGCCATTTGTAACTCAGTGATTTCTTCAATGTTTTTAGCAAAAACACGATTAAATTTCACATAAGGTGCTAGATTTTTTTCTGCTTGTTCTGAGAAAGATTTAAACATTTCGCTGTACATAATTTTTTCCTTTATAACGAGATAAACGGGGAATTCGAATCGAGATTGATATTCAATGTGTGTTTAGACACGTTTGATGATCACTGCGGTTCCCATACCACCACCGACACACAACGTTGCTAAACCGTATTCGGTTTCTGAGCGTCGCATTTCATGAATTAATGTCACTAGGATACGATTACCTGACGCACCCAGTGGGTGACCTAATGAAATCGCACCGCCGTTTAGGTTTGCGCGTTTGTTTAGGTCTTCGACATGTACGCCTGTGTCTTTAGACAGTTCGTGCATAACGCCTAATGCTTGGCCAGCAAAGGCTTCGTTAAATTCAAATAAACCAATATCACTTAAAGAAAGTTTGGCTTTGCTTAAGGCTTGCAATACAGCAGGTACTGGACCTAATCCCATGACTTCTGGCGCGACGCCTGCTTGGGCATAACTAACGATTTCAGCTAATGGGGTTAAGTTATATTTTTCAACGGCGGCTTCTGACGCAACAATGATGGCACTACCACAATCGTTGATGCCTGACGCATTACCTGCAGTGACTGAACCGTCTTTCTTAAATGCAGGGCGTAAGCTTTGCAACGTTTCAATTGTTGTGTTGGCTTTGGGATATTCGTCTGTATCAACCAGTGTTGTTGAGCGACGAGTCACAACTTCAACTGGGGCGATTTCAGCAACAAATTTGCCTTGTTCAATGGCACTGATGGCTTTTTTCTGACTGTTTAAAGCGAACTCATCTTGTTGTTCGCGAGTCAGACTGACTTGAGCTACCACGTTTTCTGCGGTGATGCCCATGTGGTAATCATTGAATGCGTCAGTCAATCCATCAGTAATAAGCAAATCTTTCAGCGCAAGATTGCCCATTTTCTGTCCATCACGAATGGTGGATGGTGCACAGAATGGAATTTGAGACATACACTCAGCACCAGCAGCAACGACAATTTCTGCGTCGCCTGCTTTAATGTGTGCTGCTGCATCCATCACGGTTTTCATGCCACTGCCACACACCATGTTTAGCGTGTAAGCGGGAACGGTTTCAGGTACGCCAGCAAATAAAGACGCTTGACGACCGATACCCATACCTTGGTCAGCACTGACGACGTTACCAACGATCACCTCATCAATTTGTTCACCTGCTAGGTTTGCTTGTTCTAAGGCAGCACGAATCGCGATAGAACCTAACTTAGCCGCAGAGACTGTTTTTAATGAGCCGTTGAAACTACCAATCGGTGTGCGTTTTGCGGCAACAATGTAAATCTTATTCATTTTTAAAGTCCTTTTGTCATGCACCGCTTAGTGCATGTATAAGCCGCCGTTTACAGACAAGGTTTCACCCGTAATGTATTGCGCATTTTCACTTGCTAAAAAGATAACCGCAGAAGCAATCTCACTAGGAAGTGCCAAACGACGCATTGGAATGGTTTCACAAATGCTTTCGAGTACTTCTGGTTTTAATGCCGCAACCATTGCAGTACCTGTGTAACCAGGGGCTACTGCGTTAACGGTGACACCAAATTTAGCACCTTCCGCAGCTAGGGCTTTAGTAAAGCCAATCACGCCAGCTTTTGCTGCTGAATAGTTCACTTGACCAAATTGGCCTTTTAAACCATTAACGGAAGTAATGTTGACGATACGAGTATTGCCTTGCTCACACATTGCTGCAAAAAGAGGTTGGGTTACGTAGAACAAGCTGTTTAAGTTTGTTTTGATGACGTCATCCCATTGATCCACACGCATGCGTTTGAAGGTAGTGTCACGAGTGATGCCCGCATTGTTAACGACAACGTCCATACGACCTTCTTCTTGTAATAAAGAAGTCAGTACTTCATGGCAATGTGTTGCATCGGTAACATTCATTGGCAATAATCGAATTTGCTCGTTGGTGTAGCCTTTTTCTTCAACCCATGCTTGTGCTTTTTCTTCTTCGGTTGGGTAATAGCTTGCAATAACACGGTAGCCCGCTTTAATTAAACCATCTGTGATTTCTGAACCGATACCACCATTTGCGCCTGTTACTAAAGCTACTTGAACTGCCATCCGAAAATTCCTTCTCTTACTTTTACTTGATAAGGCCAGTAAACGCTGATTGTTTACTTTACCGTTGTTATTTAAGGGCCAACATTGCTTAAACATGCTTATGGTTAAGACGTATTAATGTTTGCTATTAAGTTGATGTCCTTATTATGTGCGCAATGAAATTCATTGCACACTAGTCAAAAATGGTAAGTAAAATCGCTAATTAGGCACTTTAAATGAATAAATATCTGTAGTGTTAAAATGTGTATTGAGTTTCGTGAATGTTGGTTATGAAGGTGGTTTCACAATTGTTTTTCCAGTGTATCGAATCTGTTTCTTTTATTTGTAATAAATATTGCATAGGGACTTGCTTTATTTCATAAATATATAATGGAAATTTTTTGTTTTTAACTTGTTGTTTTTATTGTATTATTTTTTATTTGTTTTTTTGTGGATGAATTTAATTCATGTGTTTGACAAAATTAGACCATTAACTCTATATGTTGTTTTTTTGTCATGGAAATTCTTCATATTGATACGTTGTGCTTTATTTAATCTGATTCATTAACGTTTTTTATTAGGAATAAAGACGCTATTATTTTTTGGATGAATTAACTTATTTAATCTTTTCTCGTTATGCTTAATTAATATTGAAATGGAAGGGATGTTATTGAATGAACTGTGTATTTTTATGTTCACATTTTCATTTATATTATTTTTTTATTCACTTTTTAAAAGAGTGATCTTTTTATTTATGAGTTCTGAATAGGAAAAAGACTATCCCTGCTATTAGGGTGCCATGTTGGGTAAGGGATCATGGATTGTGCATAAAGATGGCTTTGGCAATGTCGATCCAACCAAGATTGAGTGTTTGAATAATTTTGTGAGA
>CAMQZF010000193.1 GCA_947039525.1 uncultured Photobacterium sp.
AAAGCCGTCATCGTTTAATGAATACGGAACAATTGGTTGAGTCTCAGATTTACAGTGATGGTTTGTTTCATTTTTCTATTTATGTTTCGCCACCTTCTGCAGTGAACATCGAAACGCAATTATTACGTCAAGGGCGTCGCAGTTTGGCGACCGTAAAAATTAATAAGCAAGAAGTTACGGTCATTGGGGACATTCCTCCGAATACGGCTCGGCGGATTGCAGAATCGGTGGTTTTTGATTCAAACGTGTTAACTAAGCCATCCTCTAACGCATCTTAAGGTTCAAACATGATTACGACGTTGGCTACAATTGTATCAACACAAGATCATACCATTACGGTTCATTGCCAACAGCAAAGCACCTGTGGCAGTTGTGCTTCTAAAAGTTCCTGTGGCAGTGGTATTGTCGAAAATTCGTTGCCTAAGCATATTCATGAGGTGGTATTAAAGACATCTCAAGCTCAACAACTGACGATTGGTCAATGGGTTGAAATTGGATTGTCTGAGCGCAGTATGATTCATTCTGCGTTATTAATGTACATGATACCTTTATTGGGTCTACTGATTGGTTGTGTTGTCGGTGCGGTTTTTTTTGGGGATACGAACGGTCATGAAAGTGGGATTATTGCCTGTTCTGTTCTTTTTTCTGGTCTAGGTTTTGGAATATCGCGATATTTTGCTCGACGGTTAGAGCAAAACTCAGCCTATCATCCAAGCTTATTACGTATCCTTGGTGAGCCTATCTGTGGAGATAGGATGATAAATGCGACATTGAAAGATAGCGACTAGAGAGGAAATTGGGTAGAATCTGTCAACTTGATCGTATTCGATCCCATTCATTTTAATCACGAGTTAGTCACGCCTATTCATGAAATATATTCGTAATTTTTCGATTATTGCCCATATCGACCACGGTAAGTCGACTTTATCCGACCGTTTGATCCAATTTTGCGGTGGCCTTTCCAATCGTGAAATGGCAGCTCAAGTTCTGGATTCAATGGATCTTGAACGCGAACGCGGTATTACCATTAAGGCTCAAAGTGTTACTTTGGATTACAAAGCCAATGATGGGCACACGTATCAATTGAACTTCATCGATACGCCAGGACACGTTGACTTCACCTATGAAGTATCACGTTCTTTGGCGGCTTGTGAAGGTGCATTGTTAGTTGTGGATGCTGGACAAGGGGTGGAAGCCCAAACATTGGCCAACTGTTACACCGCGATTGAAATGGATTTGGAAGTTGTTCCGATCTTAAACAAAATTGACTTACCAGCAGCGGATCCTGATCGCGTAGCAGAAGAAATTGAAGACATCGTTGGCATTGATGCCATGGATGCAACACGTTGTTCTGCTAAAACCGGTTTGGGCATTGAGGATGTTTTAGAAAACATCGTTACTGCGATTCCAGCACCAGAAGGTGATTTGGAAGCTCCATTACAAGCGCTAATTATCGACTCTTGGTTCGATAATTACTTGGGCGTTGTTTCTTTAGTACGCATTAAAAATGGTGTATTGAAGAAAAATGACAAGATTAAAGTCATGACAACTGGCCAAGTATGGGGCGTTGACCGTTTAGGTATTTTTACGCCTAAGCAGCTTGATACTCAAAAATTATCAGCGGGTGAAGTTGGCTGGGTTGTTTGTGGTATTAAAGACATCTTAGGTGCGCCTGTTGGTGACACATTAACGTCGGCAAAGAACGGTTGTGAAAGCCCATTACCTGGCTTCAAAAAAGTGAAGCCTCAGGTATATGCGGGTCTTTTCCCTGTTTCTTCCGATGATTATGAAAACTTCCGTGATGCTTTAGGTAAATTAAGCCTAAATGACTCATCGTTGTTCTATGAACCAGAAAGCTCTACAGCGCTGGGTTTTGGTTTCCGTTGTGGCTTCCTTGGTATGCTGCACATGGAAATCATTCAAGAGCGTTTAGAGCGTGAATACGATCTTGATTTGATTACTACGGCACCAACCGTGGTGTATGAAGTTAAGAAAACCAATGGCGAGATGATGTATGTTGATAGCCCTGCTAAATTGCCGGCTGTGAATGATATTGAGATCATTGGTGAGCCGATTGCTCGTTGTAATATTCTTGTTCCAGCTGAATACCTAGGTAATGTGATTACTTTATGTGTTGAAAAACGCGGTATGCAAGTGGACATGGTGTACCACGGCAATCAAGTGGCATTAACGTATGACATTCCTATGTCGGAAGTGGTCTTGGATTTCTTTGACCGTTTGAAGTCAACCTCTCGTGGTTATGCTTCTTTGGATTATAACTTCCAGCGTTATGATGAATCAGACATGGTACGTGTGGATATCTTATTGAATAGCGAGCGTGTTGATGCGTTGGCTGTGATCATTCATAAAGATCAAGCTCAGTACCGTGGTCGTGATTTGGTTGAGAAAATGAAAGAATTCATTCCTCGCCAAATGTTTGATATTGCGATTCAAGCTGCCATTGGTAACCACATCATCGCACGTTCTACAGTGAAGCAATTGCGTAAGAACGTTTTGGCGAAGTGTTACGGTGGTGACGTAAGTCGTAAGAAAAAATTACTACAAAAACAGAAAGACGGTAAGAAACGTATGAAGCAAGTCGGTAATGTCGAGCTGCCTCAAGAAGCTTTCCTTGCCATTCTTCATGTTGGTAAAGATAAGTAGTTTATCGAATAAAACCCGCTTGTGTGAAATGATGCATTGAGCGGGTTTTGACGTAGCTACTTCAATAAACTTGAATAGCGACATTTAGTTAGGGAATACAATGGCACATACTTTTTCGTTACTTTTGGTGTTAGCAACCTTCATCACCGGAGTTATTTGGGCGCTCGATAAATTTATTTTAGAGCCTAAACGTAAACAAAAAATTCGAGATGCAGTGGCGAAAGCTAATGGTCAAGTAGATGCTGAAACTCTAAGTAAAGTGGCGCCGCAACCGGGTTGGATCGAGTCCGCTCGTTCTATGTTCCCTGTGATTGCGCTGATTTTGATTTTTCGTTCATTTTTGTATGAACCGTTCCAAATTCCATCAGGCTCAATGATGCCAACTTTATTGCCGGGCGATTTTATCTTGGTGAATAAATTTGATTTTGGTTTGCGTAATCCTATTGATAACCATAAGTTTTTCAATGTGGGTGAGCCAAAAACTGGTGATGTGATTGTGTTCCGTTATCCACCAAATCCAAGTATTGATTACATTAAACGTGTGGTTGGTGTACCAGGTGATACCATTACGTATGGTCCTGATAAGCAAATTTGTATTGCAAAACCAGGTCAAACTAAATGTACACCAGTGCCTTTAACTGACATGAAAGACAGTAAATTTATGCAAGGTGGAACGCGTTTATTGGAATTCACTGAACAATTGGGGAAAGTGTCTCATCACATTTTAATTAACCCGAGTCGTCACGATGAAACGATGTTGTATTACCCGAATCCGGGTGTCGATAAGTGGGTTGTGCCGAAAAACGAGTATTTTGTGATGGGAGATAACCGCGATAACAGTGCTGATAGCCGTTACTGGGGTTTTGTACCGCAGAAAAACTTGGTGGGTAAGGCCGTTGCTATTTGGATCAGTTTTGAATTTGATCGAAGCAAAGACAGTATTCTTCCATCCTGGATTCCTACCGGTGTACGTTTTGATCGTATTGGTAGCATAAAGTGATTGAGAAAAAATGACGTCTCCTGCAAATAGACTCCAGCGTAAGCTGGAGTACCAGTTTAAGTCGATGGATTTTATGACGTTAGCATTAACGCACCGCAGTGCGAATGCTTTACATAATGAACGCCTAGAATTTTTGGGCGATTCCATCTTAAGTTTTGTGATTGCTGATGACTTATATCACCGTTTTCCTAAAGTGGATGAGGGTGATATGAGCCGTATGAGAGCAACATTGGTTCGTGGTAAAACACTTGCTGAGCTCGGCCGTGAGTTTGAGTTAGGCGATTATTTATTGCTTGGACCTGGCGAGCTAAAAAGCGGCGGTTACCGCCGTGACTCCATTTTAGCGGACTGTGTCGAAGCCTTAATTGGTGCCATTTATCTAGACAGCGGGATTGAAGTAGCACGTCAAGTTGTCTTGGCGTGGTATAAGTCACGTTTGGATACGATTGAACCTGGCATTAATCAAAAAGATCCTAAAACGCGCTTGCAAGAGTGTTTGCAAGGTCGTCGTTTGCCGTTGCCCGCGTATACGGTCGTAAAAGTGCAAGGTGAAGCTCACAATCAAGAATTTACCGTGCAATGTGACGTATCAGGACTGGATAAGCCTGTGATTGGTAAAGGCGGCAGTCGGCGCAAGGCAGAGCAGGCAGCAGCAGAATTAGCATTGGTACAATTACAACCATGACTGATAAAAAGCACTGTGGCTTTATAGCCATCGTTGGCCGACCGAATGTCGGCAAGTCGACTTTGCTTAACCGCTTAGTTGGGCAAAAATTATCGATTACTTCTCGTAAACCACAAACTACTCGTCATCGCATTATGGGTGTGGATACTCGTGATGGGTTTCAAGCGGTTTATGTGGATACTCCTGGATTGCACATCGAAGAAAAACGTGTCATTAACCGTTTGATGAACCGTGCAGCGAGTAGCTCATTAACTGACGTTGAATTGGTACTGTTCCTAGTGGATGGCACAATATGGACTGCAGATGATGAGATGGTTCTGAATAAGTTGATTAAGTCTGAGTTACCTACCGTGTTGTTGATCAAC
This sequence comes from uncultured Photobacterium sp., assembly GCA_947039525.1. Lineage (GTDB taxonomy): Bacteria > Pseudomonadota > Gammaproteobacteria > Enterobacterales > Vibrionaceae > Photobacterium. The sequence continues at coordinate 4,715 of CAMQZF010000193.1, forward strand.
AAAGTGGATAACGTAAAAGATAAAGAAGCCTTATTCCCACATTTGCAAGCGATTGCTAAGAAAATGGACTTTGTCGACATTGTTCCTATTTCTGCAAAAAGTGGTAAGAACGTGGATGCGGTGGAAAAGATCGTTCGTAAACACTTACCTGAGTGTGAGTATTACTTCCCAGAAGAATACGTAACGGATCGTTCTCAACGTTTTATGGCGTCTGAAATTATTCGTGAAAAACTGATGCGTTTTACGGGTGATGAATTGCCGTATTCAGTGACGGTTGAAATCGAGCGTTTCGATTACAATCCATCAATGGATGGTTTTGACATTAATGGCTTAATTATTGTTGAGCGTAAAGGTCAAAAGAAAATGGTCATTGGCAAAAACGGCGATAAGATCAAAGTGATTGGCCGTGAAGCCCGTATCGATATGGAAGAATTATTTGGACGCAAAGTGTATTTGGAACTTTGGGTTAAAGTAAAATCTGGCTGGGCTGATGATGAGCGTGCTCTACGCAGCTTAGGTTATATCGACGATTTATAAGCGAACATGATGGTAGGACTACAACGGTGTTTTGTCCTCCATTCTCGTCCTTATCGTGAGACGACCTGCTTGTTCGCTGAACACATCCAGCAGCAAGCTCGTCTC
>CAMQZF010000194.1 GCA_947039525.1 uncultured Photobacterium sp.
GGAGTTCAGACGTGTGCTCTTCCGATCTATGTTTGGAAAGATCACGCTCGGGGCGTGAAAGCCATTCATGAGGCGCACATGAGCCTCAACACAAATTAGCGTCGTCGGAGGGAATCAGAAAAAGAGAAGGGAGCTGAATTCATGTCACTATTTCCTGCCATGACTCGAAAATTGAGTTGCTATCCATGCAACAGCTAAGTATTTTGGTGCAACTTGCACGAACTCATATATTTAACGTTTGTTTCTCATTCTGTCAACATTGGAAGTAGATAAAATGGCATTTCCTCGATTCACTGAGCGTTATCAAACTTTAATTCAAACATCTTCAATCAGTTCGACAGACCCCCATTGGGATCAGAGTAACCATGAGGTCATAAATCGACTAGCCGAATGGTGTGAACATCTTGGATTTAATGTCCAACTTAATGAAATTGAAAAAGGAAAATGGAATTTACTTGCCAAAAAAGGCGAAGGTGAAGGCGGGCTTTTACTGTCAGGGCACAGTGATACGGTTCCCTTTGATGAAGGACAATGGCAATACGATCCATTAACTTTAACAACAACTCATGATCGATTTTATGGCTTAGGCACCGCCGATATGAAAGGTTTTTTTGCCTTTATTTTGGAAGCCGTAGAACAAATCGATTGGCATAAACAAAAGAAACCCGTTTACATCTTAGCAACCTGCGATGAAGAAACCTCCATGCTTGGGGCTCGTTATTTTACCGATAACACTCCAATTCGCCCAGACAAATGCCTGATTGGTGAACCCACCAGTCTTCGTCCTATTCGTGCACACAAGGGCCATTTAAGTACGGCCATTCGCATTACAGGAAAATCAGGACATTCTTCCGATCCTGCCAAAGGCATCAATGCACTCGATATCATGAATGACGTCATGTTTGCTTTACAGAAAGTAAAACAACATCTGATCAAACACCATCAGCATTTAGGATTTGAGATCCCTTACCCCACCTTAAACCTTGGACACATTCACGGCGGTGATAGCCCGAACCGGATTTGTGGTTGTTGTGAATTGCATTTTGATCTTCGTCCCTTGCCCGGTTTGAGCTTAACGAACTTAGAAGACCTGCTGTTATCGTTTTTACAACCGTTAATGCAACAATGGCCAGAACGTATCGCTATCACGCAATTACACACACCAATTCCTGGTTATGAATGCCCCACGGACTCCTCTCTTATTAAAGATTTAGAGGAGCTAACGGGGCAACTAAGCGCTACCGTCAATTATTGTACCGAAGCGCCGTTCTTACAGCATCTGTGCCCCACATTGGTTATAGGACCAGGATCCATAGAACAAGCACACCAACCCAATGAATATCTTGAGTTCAAATACATTGATCCCACGATTTCATTATTGAAAAACGCGATTCATCGTTATTGTTTTTAACGTATTGAAATCAATTGAAGCATTCTTTCTGAAATTCAATTACAAAAAAAAATACAAATCATGATAAAAATAAAATGGAGTGGCCTTTTGATGAAATAAATCCCCATCAAGATTGACCCAAATGAGCGATAACAATTAAATTGTGCTCAAGGAATTTGTTTGGATGTAACATAATTACAAGATGGATTTGATATGAATGATAAGTACAGCGCATTAAAAAGCAACGTCAGTATGCTTGGACATTTACTGGGCAATACCATCAAAGAAGCACATGGAGAGGTGTTACTCGACAAAGTTGAAACCATTCGCAAACTATCCAAAGCGGCACGCTCTGGAGAAAGTGAAGCTCGGACTCAATTAATTAATGAATTACAAACGCTTCCCGATGATCAACTGCTTCCCGTCGCTCATGCATTTAGTCAGTTTTTAAATCTTACAAATATTGCAGAGCAATACCACACCCTTTCTCGTCACAATGAAGAGCATCAACTCAGTACAAACAGCATTGACGCGCTTTTCGAGAAATTAGCAAACAGTGACATCAGCGCACTGGATACACAAAATGCCATCGACAATCTGCATATGGACTTAGTGTTAACGGCACATCCAACAGAGATTGCTCGTCGTACCATGATCCACAAATTGGTACAGATTAATAAATGCCTATCCACACTCGAACTCAATGAACTGTCTAAAAGCGAACGTGAGCAAGCAGAATTACGCTTAGAGCAGTTAATTGCTCAGGCATGGCATTCGGATGTGATTCGTAAACAACGTCCAACTCCATTGGATGAAGCAAAGTGGGGCTTTGCCGTCATTGAAAATTCACTGTGGCAAGCCGTTCCTGATTTTCTCCGTCAATTGAACATCAAGCTAAAACAACACACAGAATCAGGCTTACCAATTGATGCTTCACCGGTAAAATTCTCCTCTTGGATGGGCGGAGATCGCGATGGAAACCCATTTGTAACGGCAAAAGTCACCCGTGAAGTACTATTACTTTCTCGCAGCAAAGCCACTGAATTATATTTAAAAGACATTCAAGAATTGATTGATGAATTGTCGATGATCAAATGCAATGACACCGTTCGCAGTATGGTCGGTGATCAACACGAACCTTACCGAGCCATCTTAAAAGATCTGCGCATTCGCTTATTGGCAACCCAAAAAAATCTGAATGCTCAACTGCAAGGAAAGAAAGACGCTTTTACGCCAAATTGCCTGACCGATAAAGCACAGCTGTGGGAACCACTGCACGCTTGTTATGAATCACTCCATGAGTGTGGCATGAGCATCATCGCCGATGGTTTATTACTGGATGTTCTACGTCGTATCCAATGCTTTGGTTTACACCTTGTCCGTCTCGATGTTCGTCAAGAAAGTACACGCCACAGTAATGCCATTGCAGAAATTACACGCCACTTAGGTCTAGGAGACTACAGCCAATGGAGCGAACAAGACAAAATTGCTTTCCTTATTCGAGAGTTGTCTTCTAAACGCCCATTACTGCCGCGCGATTGGCAACCGTCAGAAGAAGTACAAGAAGTAATTGACACCTGTCGTGTTGTCGCTGATCAGTCTCAAGAAGCCTTAGGCGCTTACGTCATTTCGATGGCGCGTACCGCTTCTGATGTATTGGCAGTTCACTTATTACTGCAAGAAGCAGGATGTCGTTTCAAAATCGACGTTTGTCCTCTATTTGAAACGCTGGATGACTTAAATAATGCAGAAAGTGTCGTCGAACAATTGATGAGCATCGATTGGTATCGTGGCTACATTCAAAACCACCAAATGGTCATGATTGGCTATTCGGATTCCGCCAAAGATGCCGGTGTATTAGCCGCGGGTTGGGCGCAATATCGTGCTATGGATGCACTGGTTAATGTCTGCGAGAAAGCCAACGTTGAATTAACGCTCTTCCATGGACGTGGCGGTACTGTTGGTCGTGGGGGAGCACCTGCACACGCCGCATTATTATCACAGCCACCAAGCAGCTTAAAAGGCGGGCTACGCGTCACAGAACAAGGTGAAATGATCCGTTTTAAACTGGGTCTACCTGATGTGGCAGTGAACAGCCTAAGTGTCTATGCCAGTGCCACACTAGAAGCGAACTTATTACCACCGCCTGCACCAAAACAAGAATGGCGCGATTTAATGGATGCACTATCGGAAGTCTCATGTGAGGCATACCGTAATATCGTCCGTGGTAATAACGAATTTGTACCCTATTTCCGCGCCGCCACACCAGAACAAGAATTGGGTAAATTACCATTAGGTTCACGCCCTGCCAAACGCAATCCAACTGGCGGCGTAGAAAGCTTACGTGCCATTCCATGGATCTTTGCTTGGAGCCAAAACCGTTTATTATTACCCGCTTGGCTTGGTGCAGGTGAAGCGATTCAATATTCAATCGATAAAGGCCATACCACATTACTCGAAGAGATGTGTCGTGAGTGGCCATTTTTCTCAACACGCTTAGGCATGTTAGAAATGGTTTACAGCAAAACCAACATGGGCATTACCGAATATTACGATCAACGTTTAACCGATCCACAACTGTGGCCATTAGGGCAATTTTTACGCGACCAATTACAACGAGATATTAAAACAGTATTAACCGTTGAAAATAGTGATCACCTCATGGCACAGAATCCATGGGGGGCAGAAGCCATCCGTTTACGGAATATTTATGTAGAACCTTTGAATATGCTGCAAGCGGAATTGTTATATCGAACTCGTCAAAAAACTGACGCATCACCAATGCTGGAGGAGGCCTTAATGATCACCATCGCTGGCATTGCGACAGGTATGCGTAATACCGGTTAATAAATAAAAAATCATTATTAAGGCCACATCACGTGGCCTTTTTTTCGAAAAAAACATCAAATTGAATCGAAATAGAGACAAAAGCCATCAATTTTATCAACTAAATTAAGAGAACATTCAGAAATGATGAAGTAGATTGCAGTGAGTCAAAATACATACTTAAAAATAAAAATAACAATTCTGACCTCACGCTAACGATTTAGTACTGTTATTAAGTGTATTAATATAATCTACCCACGCTCGGTTAGGCACTAAAACAAAATGAATAATAATCACCAAAGAGTGAGCTATGAGGGTACACCGCCTAATCGATTTTCTATTTTAATATTTTTGATGGATATGAAGAGATGTCATTACCACATGTAATTTTAACCGTACTCAGTTCTCGTGAAGCAACAGGTTACGACATTACCAAAGAGTTTTCGCACAGCATTGGTTACTTTTGGAAAGCCAGCCATCAACAAGTTTATCGCGAATTGAATAAAATGGCTGAAAACAACGAAGTTCGTTGTCGTTTAGAGCCACAAGAAGGAAAACCTGATCGCAAAGTTTATTCAATTACTGATTTAGGTAAACAAGCATTATTTAATTGGTTTACTCAACCCGCATGCAACCCAACCACACGCGATGAGTTCTCTGCAAAACTCCTTGTATGCAGCGTTCAAAACTCCGCACCAATGCAAAAACAATTAGTCGCGTTAATCGAAGAATCCCATACGTTAATTCAACATTATCAAGATCTCGAAACATTACATTTTGGTCAATTGGATCAACTGACCCGTCAACAACGATTGGATCGTTTAACTTTGCGCCGCAACTTACATAACCGTCAAGCTTGGATCACATGGGCTGAAGAAGTTTTAGAAGAATTAAAAATAATAGACGGTGACAATAGCCCTATCGCAATTCAATAATAAAAGAGCCGCATAATGCGGCTTCTTTATTACCTAAAATGCATCGACTAAACAGAAACAATGGGTTCAGAACGAACCCCTAACGTATGACAAATCGCATACGTTAATTCAGCTCGATTTAAAGTGTAAAAATGAAAATCATTCACCCCTTCTTGACTCAATACACGCACCATAT
>CAMQZF010000195.1 GCA_947039525.1 uncultured Photobacterium sp.
TGCTGATATCGAACTTGCAGAAATTACTGTTCTTGATGAATTCATGCCACAACCACTAAGTGATGACGAAGTTGTCGCTTTACTGGATGCTGCATTGACTTCAACAGGCGCAACAACAATGCAAGATATGGGCAAACTGATGGCGGTGTTAAAACCGCAAGTTCAGGGTCGTGCCGACATGGGAAAGGTGAGCCAATTAGTGAAAGCTAAACTCGGCTAATACTCTCCCAATTTCGCAACAAGCCGTGCTTTCCTTTTAAGGATGCGCGGCTTGTTTGTTTCTCCCTCCTCGTTTTTTCAGGTACCTTTCGCTGTATGGCAGGAAAAATCCCTCGCGCCTTTATTGATGATCTCATCGCTCGTCATGACATCGTTGATGTTATTGATGCACGCGTGAAACTCAAGAAAGCGGGTAAAAACTTCAGTGCCTGCTGCCCTTTTCACAATGAAAAAACCCCTTCATTTTCCGTTAGCCAAGAGAAACAGTTCTACCACTGTTTTGGCTGTGGTGTGCACGGCAACGTATTGGATTTCGTTATGGAATTCGATCGATTGGAATTTGTCGATGCGGTTGAAGAGCTCTCTTCTCAATTAGGATTAGACGTTCCAAGAGAAGACGATGGTTTTCCTTCACAGGCGATTCCTAAACAAGAAAAACGCAATTTCTATGAGCAAATGACAAATATTGCTCAATTTTATGAAACACAATTAAAAAAACCATCAGGAAAAATTGCGATTGATTACCTCAAGAACCGCGGGTTATCAGGCGAAATCGTTAAAAAATTTGGGATTGGTTATATTCCTGATGAATGGGATCTAGTACGAAAGCAGTTTGGTCAAGATAATGAATCGCAAACCTCATTAGTGACCACGGGTATGTTGATCGAAAATGATCAAGGTCGACGTTACGACCGATTCCGTGGACGAGTGATGTTTCCCATTCATGATCGTCGTGGACGTGTCATTGGTTTTGGTGGTCGAGTCTTAGGTGATGGCACACCTAAATACCTTAACTCGCCTGAAACCCCCATCTTCCATAAAGGCAAAGAGCTTTATGCGCTGTATCAAGTGTTGCAAGCTCATCGTGAACCTGAACGTATTTTGGTTGTCGAAGGCTATATGGATGTGGTGGCACTGGCTCAATTCGGTGTTGATTATGCGGTCGCTTCTTTAGGTACAGCTACCACTGGCGATCATATGCACTCTTTATTCCGCCAGACCTCAACCGTCGTGTGTTGTTACGATGGTGACAGAGCAGGACGAGAAGCCGCATGGCGAGCCATGGAACAGGCACTGCCGTATCTAAGTGACGGTCGCCAATTAAAGTTTATGTTTTTACCCGATGGCGAAGATCCTGATTCTTATATTCGACAATACGGGCAAACGCAGTTTGAGCAACAAATTCGTGAGTCGATGACTTTATCTGATTTTATGTTTAGCAGTTTAAACAAGCAGGTTGACTCCAGCTCTCGCGAAGGTAAAACCAAACTTAAAGCGCTCGCCATGCCTTTAATCGAACAAATTGCAGGCGAAGCCCTAAAAGAAATTTTAATCGATAGCCTAGGCTATACTATTGGACTTTCTCCCGAACAAATTCGCTTAGAAAGCTCAAAACACACTCGCACTCACTTTGTTGCACCATCAGAGAAAGTGAATATCAAACGCACGCCAATGCGAACTGCCATTGCTTTGCTGATTCAAAATCCAAGTTTTGTCCAAAGTTTTGAATTTGAGACACATCTCTTTAAGGATTTTCAGCTAGCTGGACTAAATTTATTGGTTGCAATCATTGATAAATGTCGAGTAAACCCCAATATCAGTACAGGTCAATTATTAGAGTATTGGCGTGGGCACCAAAATGAAACCATGATCGCAAAACTGGCGACGTGGGAACTGCCCTTGACCGCGCATGAAGATAATACTCTGGATGTATTTTTAGACACATTGGATAACATCGTTGCTCAGTGTGTTAATCAACAAATCGAAAAGTTGCAGGCTAAATTGAAATCCGTCGGCTTATCAGTCGAAGAGAAACGGGAGTTACAGGCACTCATTCTGAATCCCCCGGTTAGTAAGTAGTCAACAATTCAGAAATTTGTTATATTTACAGGTTTGCATTTCTGCATACTACCTTCTCACTCAGACCTTAAGTTGGATATCGTCTATGGAGCAAAATCCGCAGTCTCAGCTAAAATTACTTGTTGCTCGTGGTAAAGAGCAAGGCTATCTAACCTACGCCGAAGTAAATGACCACCTACCAGAAGACATCGTGGATTCTGATCAGGTCGAAGACATCATCCAGATGATCAATGACATGGGCATCAAAGTGGTGGAAACCGCACCGGATGCTGATGAATTGATGATGACGGAAGACAATGCGGACGAAGACGCGATTGAAGCGGCAGCCCAAGCCTTGTCAAGCGTAGAAAGTGAAATCGGTCGCACCACCGATCCTGTGCGCATGTATATGCGTGAAATGGGTACGGTTGAACTATTAACCCGCGAAGGCGAAATTGACATCGCCAAACGCATCGAAGATGGTATCAACCAAGTTCAGTGTTCAGTTGCAGAATACCCTTCAGCTATTGCGCATTTATTAGAACAATACGATCGTGTTGAAGCCGAAGAATTGCGTCTAACAGACATCATCTCTGGTTTTGTTGATCCTAATGAAGAAGCAACTTCAGCACCAACAGCAACACACATTGGTTCTGAATTAAGCGGTTCAGATTTAGAAGATGAAGACAAAGATCTTGATGATGATTCTGAAGACGATGAAGAAGACGAAGAAGAAGACGATGGCAGCATCGATCCTGAGTTAGCCCGCGATAAGTTCATGGAACTTCGTGTTACCTATGAAAAAATGGCATTGGCCATTAACACTCACGGTCGTCATAATCCAAAAGCCGCTGGTGCGATTGAAGAATTGTCTGAAATTTTCAAACAATTCCGTTTAATTCCAAAACAATTTGATCGTCTTGTTAGCTCACTGCGTGACTCTATGGACAAAGTTCGTACTAACGAACGTTTGATCATGCGCATGTGTGTTGATAACAGCAAAATGCCAAAGAAAACATTCGTAAACCTATTCAGCGGCAACGAATCTTCTGCTGATTGGATTGACGAAGCATTAAACTCAGGTAAGCCGTACGCTGAACGTTTAAAAAATTACGAAGAAGATTTACGTCGTGCCGTGAGTAAGCTAAAGAGCTTAGAAGACGATACTGGTTTATCTATCGAACGTATTAAAGACATTAGCCGCCGTATGTCAATCGGTGAAGCGAAAGCTCGCCGTGCGAAAAAAGAAATGGTTGAAGCCAACTTACGTTTGGTTATCTCTATCGCGAAAAAATACACCAACCGTGGTTTGCAATTCTTGGATCTTATTCAAGAAGGTAACATTGGTCTAATGAAAGCGGTTGATAAATTTGAATACCGTCGTGGTTACAAGTTCTCAACGTACGCAACATGGTGGATTCGTCAAGCAATTACTCGTTCAATTGCCGATCAGGCTCGTACGATTCGTATTCCTGTTCACATGATTGAAACCATCAACAAATTGAATCGTATCTCTCGTCAGATGCTTCAAGAGATGGGTCGTGAGCCTTTGCCTGAAGAGTTGGCTGAGCGCATGCAAATGCCGGAAGATAAAATTCGTAAAGTATTGAAGATTGCAAAAGAGCCAATCTCAATGGAAACGCCTATTGGTGATGATGAAGATTCACATTTGGGTGATTTCATTGAAGATACTACGCTTCAATTACCAATGGATGCGGCAACGCAAACTAACTTACGAGCAGCAACGAATGATGTTCTGGCTGGCTTAACCCCACGTGAAGCCAAAGTACTGCGTATGCGTTTCGGTATTGATATGAATACTGACCACACATTGGAAGAAGTGGGCAAGCAGTTCGACGTAACTCGTGAGCGCATCCGTCAGATCGAAGCGAAAGCATTACGTAAACTGCGCCATCCTAGCCGCTCAGATGTATTGCGCAGCTTCCTAGACGAATAATTTATAAACAGATAACCTCAAATGTAAAACGTTAACCGATTAAAAATACAGCGTATTTCATTATTTAATCGCTAGACAAAATTTAGAGGTTATCTTATAATTTCGCGCATTCGGCCCCTTAGCTCAGTGGTTAGAGCAGGCGACTCATAATCGCTTGGTCCCCAGTTCAAGTCTGGGAGGGGCCACCAGATTTTAAAAGCTACCGTTTTATCGGTGGCTTTTTTTTTATCTGGAAAAACTGGAATCCACCCAATGGTATTGTTCATAAATCACTCAGAATTAATGAAGTATTTCCACTCTTCTGATATAATTCGCGCATTTATAATGGTTCTGCTATTAAAAAGACAATTCTTTTAATAAAATACGATATTTTGTTACATCTAGCCGCCTTATCAAAGCAAGATAACTGTTTTGATAAGGCATATTTGTGTGTCATTAACCCGTCATACGAAAATGCTGAAATTTCAACCTTGGGTAACCATTCATCTGGAGAAAGTCCTCAATGAAAAAGACCAAAATCGTATGTACGATTGGACCAAAAACTGAATCACAAGAGATGCTAACTAAACTGGCTAACGCTGGTATGAACGTTATGCGTTTAAACTTCTCACACGGTGATTTCGAAGAACACGGTAACCGTATCAAAAACATTCGTGCAGTGATGGCTGAAACAGGCAAAACACTGGCAATCCTTCTTGATACTAAAGGTCCTGAAATTCGTACTATCAAACTAGAGAACGGTCAAGACTTCTCTTTAGTTGCTGGTCAAGAATTTACTTTCACAACAGACACTTCTGTTGTTGGTAATGCCGAGCGCGTAGCGGTTACTTACCCAGGCTTTGCAAAAGATCTTGTTGCTGGCAACACTATCCTTGTTGATGATGGTCTAATTGAAATGGAAGTTGTTTCAACGACTGACACTGAAGTTAAGTGTACAGTATTGAACAATGGCGACCTTGGTGAAAACAAAGGCGTTAACTTACCAGGTGTTTCAGTAAACCTACCTGCACTAGCAGAAAAAGACAAAGCTGACCTTAAGTTTGGTTGTGAGCAAGGCGTTGATTTCATCGCTGCTTCTTTCATCCGTAAGGCTTCTGACGTTCAAGAAATCCGTGAGTTGCTAGCAGCAAACGGTGGTGAGAAGATTCAGATTATCTCTAAGATCGAAAACCAAGAAGGTGTTGATAACTTCGATGAGATCTTAGAAGCGTCTGACGGCATCATGGTTGCTCGTGGTGATTTGGGTGTTGAAATCCCAGTTGAAGAAGTTATCTTTGCTCAAAAGATGATGATCGAGAAGTGTAACC
>CAMQZF010000196.1 GCA_947039525.1 uncultured Photobacterium sp.
AGCAATCATTAGAGCAAAATATAAAATCTGTTGTCGCCAAAGCGATGGCGACAAACAGTTTATAACTGATTTATCTAATCACATTAGATCAATTATAAGCACTATTAAGAAATACGGAATAACTTAATAGAATCGCGACGAACAGTTACACCGCGGAACGTTACAGGCTCAAGTAATGTCATCAATTGCTTAGAGACAAAAAACTTACCACCGTATGAACGATCGCCACCACGATTAACCCAATCAGCAAATTCGTCGGCTAGGCTGAACATTGAGTTACCAACAAGCAGCACAAGTACTTTAGCCACTTCACTGTCGTTTTGCTTATTAAACTCTGCGTCACGAACTTTTTTACGATATTCGTCGACAATTCTTTCTAGACACTCAAATCTGCTCATATTCACCACCATAAAAAAGAGGAGCGGATACTACTGTGACCCGACTATGAAATCAAGCCACCATCAATCGATTCCGATGATAAATGAAAACAAAAGTGCAATAACAGGAAAAAAACACCAGAACGAACACAAAACAACAACAAAAAAACTACATTTTATCGATAGTAATCGACCACTTGCACTGATAAGTCATGCGATTGAGAAGATAAATCCAACGAGAAACTGTGCGTTGATAACATCTTCACTGGCGATTTTTGCTCACCGGTTACACTCACACCTTCAATTTTAGTAAAAGGCTTATCAGCACTATAGAACATATTGACGGTCACTTTAGATGACGTATTAGAAGACATAGAAAACTGACAAATTCCAGTTGGGCAATAAATGTCCGTTTTTTCTGCACCAAACTGCACGATCTTTTCAACACTTTTAATAGGCTTAACCATTAATTTCGCTTCCGAGCCACAGCCTGCGAGTAAAACACCCAGACCAATAATTACCACACCCATAATAACTTTCTTCATGATTTTTAAATATTCCCAAGCTATTTATAATTTGATGCGTACTTTATCTTTCTCATTTCAAACACTCAAGCGTAAAAAAACCAATTAAAAACAGAATTATAAATAATAAAAAGGCGATATTACACAGAAGTCCATAAATACAGAAAACACACTTCAAATTTACATTATTAACAGTAATTTAGTAATAATGATTTTCTAATTTAGAGAGTTATCTTTTCCATAACCTTCCATTAATATAATAAAGAAAACCAACAACAGTAAATGAGAAAAATCGGCGTTATTCACATGAAATTTTGTCAAAATATCATGCTGTTAAAAATAAAAAATTCAAAATAATGAGATAAAAATGACTATTGAACAACAAATTCTTAAACAACAATTTTCAACCTACAAACCTCATTGTTTAACGCATCAACTCGCAAAGAACGCCATCAATTATGGTTTTCATTCCTTAATGCCTGCACACAAACGTCTTCTTCAACCTTTTTTACGCAATCATTGTCAACATTGCGGTGTTGCATTATTCGAACAAACATTACTTTCAGCCTATCAAGCCAAAACAAACACAATTCCACTGCTATTGTGTGAACAGTGTCGATAACAAAGCCTATAAAATAAAAAACGGCAACCTTATCGAGGTTGCCGCCATGATTCTCTAATAAAAAATAACTTTAAAAATCAACTAGAAGATTGTATTAAACACACAGATTATCGTTCAATTAAGCCTCTTTTGACTTCGAATCACTGCTAGCAAGGCTAGATGACACGGATTTTTCACGAATTCTAGTGACTAATAATTGATCAACTTTATAATCATCAATATCAACAACTTCAAACTTATACCCTGAAAAATTCACAAAATCACAACGTTTCGGGAACTTACGCAGCATAAACATCATAAAACCAGCAATGGTTTCATAATTTTGCACCAATGGAAACGCATCAATATTCAAGGCACGCATCACATCGGATACCGGGGTTACCCCATCAATTAACCATGAGTTTTCATCACGCGCGACAATCTGCTCATCACTTTCATCCATCACCCAAGTACCAGTGACTGCGCTTTGCAAATCATCAACCGTGACAATACCCAATACCAAAGCATACTCATTCATCACAACCGCAAAATCGACACGGTTGGTTTTAAAATATTCCATCGCTTCAAATAAATTCAACGTATCAGGTAAAATTGGACAGTGTTGTACCAATTTATCATCCGTTAAACTGATGGTTTCACCATTAATAACACGAATCAGCAGTTGCTTAGAGTTTACATACCCTTTGATATTATCTAAATTTTCATCACAGATTAAAAAGTTCGTATGTGGCGTTTCTGTTATTTTTTGTTTAATGTCATCTTCGTTATCAGACAATAAGAAATACACCAAACTTTCACGTGCCGTCATCGCGTAAGTAATGCAAACTGTCTTCATTTCAAAAACACTTTCCATCATCTCATGCTCGCCTTGGTGCAAAACCCCAGCCGCTGCACCCGCATCCATCACCGCATAAATATCATCAGATGTAATTTCATCATTACGTACGGAAGGAATACGCAGCACTTTAATGATCAGGTTCGCTAACGTGTCAAACAGCCAGACCAATGGACGCAATAAAGTAATACACAATAAAATAGGAACAACAAACGTCATTGCGACACGTTCAGGCATGATCATGGCAATTCGTTTTGGAATCAAATCGGCAATTAAGATAAATAAACTGGTCACCACCACAAATGACAACGTAAAGCTCGTTTGCACCAACCAATCCGCTGGGACCACATTCTCCAATAGCGATCGAAAAAATGGAGTAAATGCCGATTCACCAACAATACCGCCCATTATCGCGACGCCATTCAAACCAATTTGTACGATGGTGAAGAAATTGCCTGGCGCTTCTTGCAATTGCAGTACTTTTACCGCTCTCTGATCACCTTCATCGGCTTGTTGTCGTAATTTCATTTTTCTCGATGCTGCAAGTGCAATCTCAGACATAGAAAAAAAACAACTAATACCAATTAAGGCAAATATGAGCATGATATTTTCAAAAAAGTTCATTTATCATCCTAAACCAAAATCTGTGACCATTAATTTTACCCCCAATGGGAAAATTTTGATGTTACTCATCACTAGCAACATGATGACTCTTTAATGCTATTCACCTAAAAACTCGCTAATGCATAGATGCAATAACAACAAAATACGGTGAGAGATTATCACTCACCATGAAAAAACAGAAATCATCACGCCTAAATACAAATATTTATTCTTTCTTACTCCATAACCACAGTCATTTAATTGACATTAAATGGAGAAATACAAATAAAAAACAATTAATTATAGAAAACAAAAGTAAAAAAGTGATTAAAGAGTCATAAATATTGCCATGTACTCTATAAAACAGACAAACGAGAAAGGTTTATGATTATATTCAAAATAACCACATCCAAGTCATTTTATAGCACACGCACCCACGCTTGCTTCCAATGCTGGCTTACCCCTGGGGCATAGGCATCCTGTTGACACCAAGGCGTTGCCGGCCACGCTTTACAACGGTAAATTCGACGATCTTGACCAACCACTCGATCACCCGCTTCATAACGCGTTCCAACTTGGTAACGTGCAATATTATTAGGTTTATTAGGTTTGGTTAAATCGCCCACATGCCCATTACCCCCAATCAAAGATAAAGGCTTCCAAGGGCCCGATTCTTTGTCTTTGTTAGGACGATCCCCTTGTGTCCACCATTTAGCAACCCATGAACGCCCCAAATAGCGAACAGTATCCCCTTTCTCATATACCGCCTCTTTATACCAAGGTGAAAAATTGGGACGGTGACTTGGTAATGTCGTGGCATGATCAGAAGAAGCCATCGCGGGTAATGCGACAACCCCAAGCGATAATGTTCCTAATAGCAAAAAAGAGCGGATGGATAATATCTTCATAGTTCAATACAACATAATGCAAGATGAGCCATAAAAAATACCCCCAATCTCAATAGAAACCAATATTAATTGAATGGTTATTCATACTTTTTTACTGAAAAATAAGTAATGAACAAGACATCACCAACATGTCGATAAAAGAGACACCTCTCTTAATTTCATACTAACAATGTAGAGAAACCTTTTTGATATGACGTAAGCCATAAAAAAATTAAACAATTAGCCGCTTGATGGCTTTTGCTGTTTTATGCCACAGCTCTGACAATAAGCATTAAAACTGAGTTGCAACACACCACATTTCTGACACTTTTTCAGCAAACATAAACCACAAAAAGAACAAAACTGCCCATCTTTATGAATTAAGGTACGATCACACGACGGACAAAGCTGTTTCTTCATGATTTTGTTGATTGCCATTTCAATATCTTCTTCTTTCGTTTGAAGTTTTAAACGGCGAGCTTTTTCATCCTCTAATTCTAATAATTGCTTCTCTTTCAAATAAGCATTGAGCTTTTTAATCGTAAACACACCGACAACCACACACAACAGAATGCCCATTGCAGATCTCACATAACCGCCATAAGACGGAAAATAAGGCACTAATTCAACAAAAAAACCATAAATGGAAAAATAACCAAAGCCATAAATAAAAGGCCAATACGCTGACGCTCGATATTTCATCACTAAAAAAACAGCCAATGCCAATAAAGGCAAAAGAAAGGCCAAACGAATGGCAAAGGCTTTTAATTCATTCGATTTATATTCCGAGTCTCTCTGAGCAGTTGCCTTCGAACGCAACTGTTTTTTCTCTATTCTTAATCGTTCCAGTTGATTTTGATTGTTCACCGTCTTAATTTTTTGCTCCGATAAAAGAGACTTAAGCGTTTGCAATACCGCTCGTTGACGATCTAAATCGGTTCGTACGACAACCACTCGATCATTTTCCGTCATGTCTTCTGTGACGGAGCGAGAATCTAACACCGCTTGATATTTTTCTTTGGTTAATTGATACCTTTTTTGCTGGGCATTACGTTTTGCTATTAATGCTTTCTCCTGCATAGCATCCACATCCAACGCATAACGCAGCGTGCTCTCCTTTTCATCCAAAAATTTTATCGCATCAACATCCAAATAATCAGCCACCGTCATATTGACGGTTATTTTTGGCAATTGATGAATAATCAACGATCCGCCTTGCAATAAAAAATAGGCAAAAACAAACGCAATAATGTGCAAGATAAAACGAAAAAATTTACTTAATTGACGCGTAGACTTATTCATACACCCATCCTTAGATCATGAACAAACACATCAAACGAGCCATAGACCATCGCTTAACATGAAAAATACGAACAAAAAACGTTCAATTTACTTACCTTAAAACCAATCAACAAAAAAACAGATAAGAAAACAAAAACCATAATCTGCATCATCATA
>CAMQZF010000197.1 GCA_947039525.1 uncultured Photobacterium sp.
GGCATCAATGCGTAAAAATGTGCCTGTCGATGACGTTATTGAATCGGGTGATTTAAGCCCCATTTTTACTTGGCTACGCGATAATATTTGGTCAAAAGGCAGTACCTTATCAACGGATGAATTAGTGAAAAGCGCAACAGGTGAATCATTAAACCCTATTCACTTCAAAGAGCATTTATATCGTCGCTACTTATCAAACTAAGTAAGATCAATGTAATCAAAAGTCATCTCAAAAGTCATCTAAAAACAAAAAAGGCTCATCAAACGATGAGCCTTTTAAGAAATACAAACGATTTTATATTATTGGTGTTTTTTTGCAGTTAATTCAGCAATCTTCACAATCACTTTCACTGCTGATTCCATGCCTTCAACGGTAATGAATTCATGAATACCGTGGAAGTTGTAACCGCCAGTAAAGATGTTTGGACAAGGTAAACCTATGAAAGACAAACGTGCACCGTCTGTACCACCACGGATTGGCTTGATTTCTGGCTCAACATCCACAGCAATCATTGCTTCTTTCGCGATATCGATAATTTGAGGGTGTGGCTCAACCATTTCACGCATGTTGCGGTAGTTATCTTTAATGATAATTTCAACGCGACCACGACCATTTAATTTCGCATTTAGTTCATCGGCTTTCTCAAATAAGAATGCTTTGCGTGTTTCTAGTCCTTCAGAATCAAAATCACGTAAGATGTAATGCAAATGCGTTTTCGCAACAGACGATTGAATCACTGCGGCTAAATGGTAAAAACCTTCATAGTGCTCTGTACACTCTGGGGTTTCTTCTTGTGGCATCATCACTTGAAATTGAGCTGCGATGTTCATCGCGTTAACTAATTTGCCTTTTGCGTAACCAGGGTGAACACTCACACCATGGAAAATCACATCTGCGGCAGCGGCGTTAAAGTTTTCAAATTCGAGTTCGCCAACGGGACCACCATCGATGGTGTATGCCCACTCAGCACCAAAATGTTTAACGTCAAATAAATCAGCACCACGACCAATTTCCTCATCAGGGGTAAAACCGATGCAAATGTCGCCATGAGGAATGCTTGGGTTAGCCACCAAATGCGCAACCGCGGTCATAATTTCTGCAATACCCGCTTTATTATCTGCGCCCAGTAACGTTGTACCGTCAGTTGTAATCAGAGTTTGGCCAATCAAATGATTCAAATCTGGAAACTGGCGTGGAGATAACACTTCATCGCCTTTACCTAAGGCAATATCACCACCTTGGTAGTTTTCGATGCACTGTGGCTTCACATCTTTGCCTGATGCATCAGGCGCGGTATCCATGTGCGCAATAAAACCAATTGCGGGTACTGGGTAAGTGACGTTTGATGGCAGCTTTGCCATCAAGTAGCCATTGTTATCCACACTGACATTCAATCCCATTGCAATTAATTCATCTTGAATGTAATCGGCTAATAATCGTTGACCTGATGTGCTTGGACAAGTCGTTGAAGTATCATCGGATTTAGTATCAAGAGTTACGTAATGAAGAAAGCGATCGACTAGCTGATGCATATTTGTCTCTTATTATTGTGTGTTTTAGAGACGTATTATGCGCTAAAAACAGCAGAGATACAGGCACCTTGAAGGGAACGTCTTTGTACAGATCGCTAAAAAAGAGACGTTATTCGTAAAATTTACGCTCAAGGCTGAACCCAAGCTGTGACTTTATTAATTGCAGATGGAAAGTTCACACTTTGATTATCTTTTAAGCTTTCTTTGGGTAAAAAGAACATTCCATTCTTACTATTCAATACCTTATCCCCCACGAGGATGTGTTGATTAAACGATTTATCTTGAAGGTGAACGGTAATTCCGGCGATCTCTGGGCGCCAAAATATGGACAATGAGCCAGACAAATCTGAAAACAAACTCTGCATTTGTGATGTTAAATTATTAATATCATGATGCGTGATTTTTGTACCAAATTTGTGGATGGATTGAATTTCCATGCTGACATCACAAATTGCTGACGTACTCAGAAAAAAAGTGACGTCTGGATTCACCTTTTTTAAATGCCGGTCAATAGGGATGGTTAACTCATTTGTTTTTATGGGATATATCCATTCTTCTTTGTTGTTTTTATTTTTTAATTCGCGTTTATGAATGAAACAAGGCATTCCAGTTTGTTGATCAACCAAATACATGCCTAATTTCACATCACTGTATTGAGTGTTGTATTTGAGCTTATGATATAAATTCAAATATCGCATTTCAATTTTCTGCTGTTGCACCTCAGTATAAATGGCTGTTGAGATAGGTTGAATTGATTGGGATAAGGCTGGAAAACTGACAGCGCTGGTGGCTGAAAGTAACAGTATAGCGGCATAATAATGAGGCGATTTCATCCGTGAACACACTCTTTTATCATAAAGAATAGGATGAAAACTGTAACGTATTAAAAAAATAAAAGCCTCAATAAGAGGCTTTTTCTGTGGTGACTTTAGCAAAATTTAACAATACGTATTACAGCGCTTGCTGATTATTGTCTTGTTCTGTTGAGTCATCGGGTAATTTTACGACGTTTAAGGTAATACCAAACATATTACGATACATCACGGCCTTCACATTAAAGAAGAATGGCAGAGCCCAAAATAGACCAAGACCGGCTGTTGCAAAGGAAATCACAAAGAAAAACACCACAACCAAATAGACGGCTGTAATTGGCATTAATTTCCGTAATGTTGCGATCGTGGATGTTTTTATCGCAACAATGGGTGATAAGCGTTTTTCAAAAATCAGGATAATCGCGAATCCAAAACACATTGATAGCAATATCCCAATAATTGGGAATAATGCATTACCCAATCCTTGAATGGCTGACGTTAGCAAAGCGGTAATAATTGCTGCAGCTGCAAAACTAAAACCTTTCACCAATTGACTTGGTTTGCTCGGCAAACCAACCGCATGATTCAAAGCCATCCAACATACGCTAACGTATAATGGCGCACTTAAAATATCAGAAGCGTAATTGGCTAAATAACCTGCTTTTAAAATCCCATCAGTGAGATCTGTGCCTGTGATTACCGCATTAAAAAATACCATGGGATCACCCAATTGTACTTTTAACGCAAACAATAAAATGGCCAGTTGTGCTAAGAACAATCCAAGTAATGCTGGAAAAAACGTCACATAATTTTTAATGGTTAAATTTGCGGCTTCTTTTAGCATTGGAATGACGGGTAATTCAACGTCCCCTTTTTCCGCTTTTTCCAAAGAACCACCGATATGAAGATTGGTTTTCATGTTTTTATTCATAACATCTCATGATGAGTTAAGAGGGAATCAAAGGCACAACCGCAACGGAAAGCATTGTCGATTGGTTCTTTCTACATTCTATCAAGAAGCAAAGTGGGTGTTCAATATACCGACATTTTTGATGAAAAACAGGTTAAAAATCACACTCATTGTTGTTAATCATTATCAATAATTGACCAAGCATTGATTGTTTTATGAATATTTACTTAACAAGTTGTCATTAATTCAGGAAAAAAGGGCAAAACTCTTTAAATTGCACACTTGGCAGTCTATTATTCGCGACCATAATTTAATCTGTGTATAAGGCGATAATGCCTTTAATGGTGGAGATAACATCGAATTGAACGGTGCATGCGAAACAAGACAACCTGTGATCCAATTAAAAGGGTTAACGAAAAGC
Source organism: uncultured Photobacterium sp. (assembly GCA_947039525.1). Classification (GTDB taxonomy): domain Bacteria; phylum Pseudomonadota; class Gammaproteobacteria; order Enterobacterales; family Vibrionaceae; genus Photobacterium. The sequence goes on from CAMQZF010000197.1 coordinate 3,677, forward strand.
TTTGATGGTAAAAAAATCATTCAAGAATTTAATGTTAATGTTAATGATGGTGAATTTTTGACCATATTAGGCCCTTCTGGCTGTGGTAAAACAACCGTATTGCGTCTTATTGCTGGATTTGAGAATGCCGATCAAGGACAAATTCTTCTTGATGGCCAAGACGTCACTCAACTTCCACCGGAACAGCGTCATGTGAATACCGTTTTTCAAAGTTATGCTCTATTTCCTCACATGACCGTGTTTGACAATGTCGCTTTTGGTTTAAAAATGCAAAAAGTGCCGAAAGCTGAGATTGAGCCTCGTGTACTGGAAGCATTACGCATGGTTCAATTAGAGCAATTTGCCACTCGTCGCCCTCATCAATTATCGGGTGGTCAACAACAACGTGTTGCTATCGCTCGCGCTGTTGTCAACAAACCAAAAGTGTTGTTATTGGATGAATCCTTATCGGCACTGGATTATAAATTGCGCAAACAAATGCAAATTGAATTAAAGCAATTGCAGCGTAAGTTGGGCATCACCTTTATTTTTGTTACGCATGATCAAGAAGAAGCGTTATCAATGTCGGATCGTATTTTGGTGATGCGTGATGGAATCGTAGAACAAGACGGCTCTCCTCGTGAAATTTATGAAGAACCAAAAAATCTCTTTGTTGCACGCTTCATCGGTGAAATTAATGTCTTCCGCGCTAAAGTGAAAGAACGTTTGGATGAAAAACGCATTTTAGCTGAGGTTGAAGGCTCAATTTTCCCCATTCTTTGCCCACAAAACGTATCTGTTGGCGATACGGTTAACGTGCTATTACGCCCAGAAGACTTACGTTTGGAAGAAATTCATAATAATGAAAACACATCTGAGCGTACGAATACGTTAATTGGTTATGTTCGTGATCGTACCTATAAAGGCATGACGTTAGATTCCGTTGTTGAATTGGAATCCGGCTTATCGGTCATGGTCAGCGAGTTTTTTAACGAAGATGATCCCGATGTTGATCACTCACTGAATCAAAAAGTCGCAGTGACTTGGGTAGAAAGCTGGGAGTTGGTACTGACCGATGAAGAAGAAGTTTAACTTACAAAACATCATCATCTCCGTCATTGTGGGATGGTTGGTGTTGTTCGTATTTTTACCAAACCTAATGATCATTGGCACCAGTTTTTTGACTCGTGATGACGCCAATTTAATTAAAATGGTATTTACGTTTGATAACTACGAACGTTTATTTGATCCCATGTACGCCAAAGTCATGCTGCATTCGTTTTACATGGGAATCAGTGCGACCTTTTGGTGCTTATTGATTGGTTACCCTTTTGCTTATTGCATTGCGAAGTTACCCTTAAAATGGCGTCCAGTGATGTTGTTTTTGGTGATTGTCCCCTTTTGGACCAACTCACTAATTCGTACTTACGGTTTAAAGTTACTACTTGGTACCCGTGGCGTTTTAAACAATTTTCTGATGTACATCGATGTGATTGAGAAACCTTTTCGGATTATGTACAGCGAGTACGCGGTCATGATTGGTTTGGTTTATATTTTATTGCCGTTCATGGTATTGCC
>CAMQZF010000198.1 GCA_947039525.1 uncultured Photobacterium sp.
TGAAAGCCATTGAGGCCGCCGTGTTACAACATCCTGACCAACATATTCTCTATGTTGATTCCGACACCTTTCTGGTGAATTCATTAAGCGAAATCAATCAACAATTAAATTCAAGCGTCAGCCTTATGCACACAGTAGAAGGTAAACTAAAGACACTGAGTAGTAAAACTGAACAACAAATGTGGCGTTCTCTTCAAGGGCAAACCTTCAATAACATCACTATCAATGAAGAAACAGAAATGTGGAATGCTGGCGTGATCGCACTTCCTGCGAACCAAGCCCAATCATTGGTTACGAAAGCAATTGAATTATGTGATGCACTCTGCCAAACCAAATGCACACGTCGTTTAATCGAACAGTTTGCTTTTTCCTTAGCATTAAAACATCACAGTACATTGAGATCCGCAGAAAAAGACATCCTGCATTACTGGGGAAACAAAGAGCAATGGAATAAAAAAATCATCGGATTTTTCATGCACTCAGAGCTTTCTCAAACAAATATAGAGCAAGATATTACCCGTATTCACCACTTTGATTACGCTTCACTACCGATTATTTACAAAGAAAAAAGCACCAAAGCAAAGCTTATTCGATTATTAAATAAAATTATGCCACCAAAAGAAATCGTCTACTTTTCCGAATAAAGGCATAATTCAAGTTAATAACACAATAAAGCTGTTCCTCTTTTACGTCTATTTCTCGAACGAAGAACAGAAATAGACGTAATTTTCACAAAACCACCGCAGAACAAGTAAAATAAAGAGAAAACCGTCGTCACCGACTCACAATAATTTCAATTATTGAAGGTTCGTGATAATCTGCGCGCCCTTCTATTACTGAGTGGAATTAGCAATGAGCCAAGGTACACTGTACATCGTATCTGCCCCAAGCGGAGCTGGAAAATCGAGTTTGATCACCGCGTTATTAGACAATAATCCCGCCAATGACATGAAAGTCTCGGTTTCTCATACGACCCGTGCAATGCGCCCCGGTGAGAGCCACGGCATTCATTACAATTTCACAACGGTTGAAGACTTTACTCAACTCATTCAAGAAAATGTTTTTCTTGAATACGCTGAAGTATTCAGTAACTTCTATGGTACTTCTCGTCTGTGGATTGAAGAACAATTGCAACAAGGCATCGACGTCTTCTTAGACATCGACTGGCAAGGCGCACGACAAATTCGTGAACTGATGCCAGAAGCCAAAAGCATTTTCATCTTACCGCCGTCAAAAGCAGAGTTAGAGCGTCGTCTTCACGGTCGCGGTCAAGACAGTGCGGAAATCATTGCGAAACGCATGGAAGAAGCCTGTTCTGAAATTTCGCACTACAACGAGTATGATTATGTCATCGTCAATGACGATTTCAGCGTCGCTCTGGGCGATTTTAATGCGATAATCCGCGCAGAACGATTGAAGCAAGACAAACAAACTGCTAAATATAGCAAGATGTTAAATGCCTTACTGGCAGATCAGTAAGTTATTTTGTAAAATTTTCCCTTTTCCCATAACCACTGGAGTCCTCCATGGCACGCGTAACTGTTCAAGACGCCGTTGATAAAATTGGCAACCGTTTCGATCTCATTCAAATTGCCGCTCGTCGCGCTCGTCAAATGCAAACAGGCGGAAAGGATCCATTGGTCCCTGAAGAAAACGATAAGGTTACCGTTATTGCTTTGCGTGAAATCGAAGAAGGTTTGATCACCAAAGAAATTTTGGACCAAAAAGATCGTAAAGAATTAAAAGAACAAGAAGCTGCAGAATTGGCTGCAGTAAGTGCGATTGCGGGCAACCGCTAAGTCACAGGAGAGCGGGCAATGTATCTGTTTGATAGCCTCAAAGACGTTGCACGCGAATACCTGCCAGAGCCTCAATTAGAGGCTCTTCGGCAGGCTTATCTCGTTGCACGAGATGCACACGAAGGGCAAAGTCGTTCTACCGGTGAGCCATACATTATTCATCCTATCGCCGTAGCACGCATCCTCGCAGAAATGCGTTTGGATCATGAAGCCTTAATGGCGGCATTATTACACGATGTCATCGAAGACACCGAAGTCACAAAAGAAGAACTCGCCGATCGCTTTGGTGATACTGTTGCCGAACTGGTTGATGGCGTATCGAAACTCGATAAACTCAAATTCCGCGATCGTAAAGAAGCGCAAGCCGCCAATTTCCGTAAAATGATCATGGCAATGACCCATGATATCCGTGTTATTTTGATCAAATTAGCCGACCGCACACACAACATGCGCACCCTCGGCGCATTGCGTCCAGACAAACGTCGCCGCATTGCACGTGAAACCCTTGAAATTTTTGCCCCTCTAGCACATCGCTTGGGCATCCATAATATAAAAACCGAACTTGAAGAGTTGGGTTTTGAAGCCTTATACCCCAATCGTTACCGCGTCTTAAAACAAGTCGTTGCTACCGCTCGTGGCAATCGCAAAGAAATGATCACAAAAATTCATGATGAAATTGACGGTCGTTTACGTGAAGCGGGAATTGAAGCGACAGTATTAGGTCGAGAGAAAAATTTGTACTCCATCTACAACAAGATGAAGAACAAAGAACAACGCTTTCATTCAATCATGGACATTTACGCTTTTCGGGTTTTAATCAAAGATTTAGATACCTGCTATCGCGTATTAGGACAAGTGCATAACTTATATAAACCTCGTCCTAGCCGAATGAAAGACTATATTGCCATTCCAAAAGCGAATGGCTACCAATCACTGCATACCTCATTAATTGGTCCTCACGGTGTTCCTATCGAAGTACAAATTCGTACCGAAGATATGGATCAGATGGCGGATAAAGGAGTTGCAGCTCATTGGAGCTACAAGGACGACGAAAACAGCGGTACAACAGCACAAATCAAAGCCTTACGCTGGATGCAAAGTCTGCTTGAGTTACAACAAAGTGCGGGCAACTCATTTGAGTTCATTGAAAACGTTAAATCCGATCTCTTCCCAGAAGAAATTTACGTCTTCACCCCCAACGGTCGTATTGTTGAACTGCCTGTCAGTGCTACAGCCGTCGACTTTGCTTACGCCGTGCATACGGATGTCGGCAATGCTTGTGTTGGTGCACGCGTAGATCGTCAACCTTACCCATTAAGTAAGCCTTTAAAAAACGGCCAAACGGTTGAGATTATTAGTGCACCGGGTGCTCGTCCAAATGCCGCTTGGCTTAATTACGTTGTGACCTCACGTGCACGCACAAAGATCCGCCAAGTATTAAAAACCATGCGTCGTGAAGAATCATTAACCTTAGGACGTCGTTTACTGAATCACGCCTTAGGCGAAGTCAGTATTGATGAAATCAGTCCAGATAACTTAACGCAGGTGCTTCAAGATCTGAAACTCAAAACCTTGAATGATCTCCTCGCAGCGATTGGTCTCGGTGAGTTAATGAGTATCGTGATTGCTCGTCGTCTCTTAGGGCGCGTAGATGAACTCACAACAGCACCGGATCATCAGCATAAGCTACCAATTCAAGGTGCAGATGGCATCTTGCTGACCTTTGCAAATTGTTGTCATCCAATTCACGGTGATCCAATCATTGCCCACGTCAGTCCAGGGAAAGGTTTGGTTATTCATCGCGAAGAATGTGCCAATATCCGTGGCTATCAACGTGAACCGCATAAATACATGCCCGTTGAATGGAGTGAGGATTTTGACCAAGAGTTCCTCTCTTTGCTTAAAATCGATATGATCAACCATCAAGGCGTATTAGCGGATCTGACCAATACTATTGCGGCAACAGGATCCAACATCCAAGGTCTGTCGACCGAAGAAAAAGACGGACGTTTGTACACCATCACTGTACGACTTACTGCCAAAGATCGTGTGCATTTAGCAAACATCATGCGAAAGATTCGTGTCATGCCCAATGTTGTTAAAGTCTCACGGCAAAAAAATTAAGTAAACATTCTGCAATTAAACGCCCGTTTACGGGCGTTTTTCTTTCATCAAGAGAACATCATGACCCCTGAACGATTTCAACGCATCCAATCCGTTTTAGCCCAACGCCAAACCGATCTAACGGTATGTATGGAAGAGCTGCACAAACCCAATAACATCTCTGCTGTTATTCGTACGGCGGATGCCGTCGGCGTACATCAAGTTCATGCGGTCTGGAGTCAAGACGTTCGCGCACTGAATCATACTTCAGCAGGGGCAAGAGAGTGGGTTGAACTGCACACGCATCCAACCATGGTTGATGCCGTTCAGGCAATGAAACGACAAGGCATGCAAGTGCTGGCAACCAATCTGTCAGACACAGCAGTGGACTTTCGCGACATTGATTACACCAAACCGACGGCAATTTTATTAGGTGGTGAAAAAAATGGTATCTCACAAGAAGCCTTAGCATTAGCCGATCAAGATATCATTATTCCCATGGTCGGTATGGTACAGTCGCTCAACGTCTCTGTTGCCAGTGCCTTAGTGTTATATGAAGCACAACGTCAGCGTCAACAAGCGGGTATGTACGCACGTACCACAACCCTATTAGATCCGGAAACAGTACATCGTTTACTATTTGAACGTGGACATCCGGTATTAGCAAAGGTTGCTAAACGCAAAAACTTGCCTTATCCACCATTAGATGACGAAGGACAAATTGTTGCTTCTGAAGATTGGTGGGCAGCCATTCAATCAACCAAATAAGAGCTCGTTTTATTGCCGCAAGGAGCGATCATCATGCCAGCCGAATCCCTTACTATCATGCCTATCACCCAATTATCTGGTGTTGGTGTGAAAATGGCACAACGCTTGAATAAATTGGGCATTCAAACGGTACAAGATCTGTTATTACATTTACCTAATCGGTATGAAGATCGCACTACCATCACTCCTATAGCGGAAACGCAATCAGGAGAGACAACCAACGTACAGGGAACCGTTCAAAGCCAGCAAATGCTGTTTGGACGACGTCCGATGCTGCTGGTTAAAATCGCAGATGCAACAGGATTTGCGACCTTACGTTTTTTCAATTTCAACGCAGCAATGCAAAACAGTTTTCAAGCGGGCGCTTTCATTACCGCCTACGGTGAAATAAAACACAGCCAATATGGTGCAGAAATTATTCACCCCGAATACCGCCTAAATCACAGCCCAATAGCAAAAACACAACAGGACAC
>CAMQZF010000199.1 GCA_947039525.1 uncultured Photobacterium sp.
AATTATGATTGCCACACCAGCAATACGTAATTTGATTCGAGAAGACAAAGTGGCCCAGATGTATTCAATGATTCAAACAGGCATGAGTACTGGGATGAAAACAATGGAACAAAGTGTTCGCCAATTATCTGCGGAAGGTTTGATTGATTCTGATGAAGCAAGCAAAGCATTACAAGCCATGCAGGTGTAAGTTTCTGAATGATTCACGATAACAGGGATAAGTTATGACGCTCAGTGAAATCTTACTTGAAATGGCGAAACAGAAAGCTTCGGATTTATATTTAACGGTCGAGGCGCCTGCATTATTAAAAGTAAATGGGAAGTTGTCTGCGATTGGTGAATCTTTGTCTTTAGCGGCAATAAAAGATTTATTGGCAGAGGTTATGAATGATGAAGAATATCGTAATTTTTCGCGTTTGCGGGAAGCCAATTTTGCGATATTGAAAAATCAAGTTCGTTTTCGTGTCAGCGCTTTTTGGCAACGTGAACTGCCGGGGATGGTCATTCGTCGTATTGAAACTCATATTCCCAGTTTAGCGGATTTGAGTTTGCCGATGGACATGGAAAAAATGGCCTTGGCAAAGCGGGGATTGGTGTTGGTGGTTGGCGCTACTGGTTCGGGTAAATCCACGTCGATGGCGGCATTAACGGGACACCGTAATACCAATAGAACTGGGCATATCTTAACGGTGGAAGATCCGATTGAGTTTGTTCATCAACATAATCAATGCATTGTGACGCAACGAGAAGTTGGATTAGATACTGAGAGTTATGAGGTTGCGTTAAAAAACTCTTTGAGGCAAGCGCCTGACATGATTTTGATTGGGGAAATTCGTACTCCCCAAACGATGGAATACGCGATGAATTTTGCAGAAACGGGGCATTTGTGCATGGCAACATTACACGCGAATAATGCCAACCAAGCATTAGAGCGTATTTTGCATTTGGTTCCAAAAGACAGTCGAGATCAATTTCTGTTTGATTTATCATTGAATTTGAAATGCATTTTGGCACAACAACTGATTCCTGATGCGCATGGTCATGGGCGTCATGCCGCATTTGAATTGTTGCTCAATACGCCACGGATCTCTGACTTGATTCGACGTGGTGAATTGCATGAAATTAAGAGTGTAATGAGTAAATCGAATGATTCAGGAATGATGACGTTTGATCAATCTTTGTTGGCTTTATATCAACAAGGAAAGATTACTGAACAAGATGCATTACATCATGCTGATTCTGCGAATGATTTGAGATTAAGCATCAAGATGAAAGGTGTTCAACAAGAAGCCAGTTCTTTGGATGGTGTGACATTTTGACTTGTAAAAAGATCAGTCAGCATCGCGCTGACTGATTCTCTTATTGACCATATTGACGTTCAAACCAACTTTCTAAAATGACAACCGCGGATTGAGAATCAACGTTACCTTTGGTTAAAGAACGAAATCCACCTTGATCAAACAAATTAGCTCGAGCCTCTACTGTTGATAGGCGCTCATCGTGCAGTTCAACAGGCAGACCAAAGCGTCCATGAAGGCGATTCGCAAATTTTTTCGCTCTTGGGGTGATACCTTCTAAAGGGTTACCTTTTAAATCTAAAGGCAGACCCACCACGATCAAATCGGGTTGCCATTCTTTTAATACACGTTCGATGTCATCCCAATTTGGAATGCCGTCTTTGGCTTTGATGGCTTTCAATGGGCTTGCTGTGCCTGTTAGCTCTTGACCAATAGCAAGTCCAATACTTTTGGTGCCGTAATCAAACGCTAAAATTGAGCGTGATGTACTCATGCGTGACCTACTTCAGTGGATAAATTTGCTGGATTGAAGCCTAAATTGTGCATGGCTTTATTCCAACGTTCAGAGATTGGTGTGGAAAATAATAAATTAGCATCTGCAGGGATGGTTAACCACATATTGTCACCCAGTTCTTGTTCGAGTTGTCCTGCACTCCATCCGGCATAGCCTAATGTGACTAAAAATTTTTGAGGACCTAAATCGGTGCCTAAGTCACTTAAAATGTCCTTAGAGCTGGTTAAAAAGACATCCTCATTTACTTTTAGCGTTGAGTTATACAACTTATGAGGTGGATGCAAAATGAAACCACGATCATCTGCTAGAGGACCACCATTTAAAACGGCTTTGTCCAAATTAATGGGGCATGTCAGAGCATCTGAAGGGGATATCTCGATTTCTTTGAGCATATCGCCGATAGAAAGATCAATCGGTACGTTTACGATGAGTCCCATCGCACCATCTTGATTGTGTTCACAAATGTAAATCACACTGCGGTGAAATTGAGGATCATCCAGTTGGGGCATTGCTATTAGAAAATGATGGACTAAATTCATTTTATTCGTTACCTACGATGTTCCTCAAGAAAGGTGGCGTGCTGATAATAAAGGCTCAGCAAATAAAATACGCCACAAAACAGTGGCGTACGGGTAGATTAACCTCGAGAAAGATAACCTTCAATGGCATCCATCAATTTCCCTGTAATTGATATGTCAAATGCGCCTTCGATCTCACGAATGCAGGTTGGGCTCGTTACGTTGATCTCGGTGAGTTTGTCGCCAATAACGTCTAAGCCGACAAAGATAAGGCCTTTTTCTTTTAAGGTTGGTGCAACGGCTCGAGCGATTGCCCAATCGGTGTCGCTTAATGGACGAGGCTCACCACGTCCTCCTGCTGCTAGGTTGCCACGTGTTTCGCCTTTGGCGGGAATACGTGCTAAGCAATACGGCATTGGCTCGCCATCCACCACTAAAATGCGCTTATCACCATTACTGATGTCTGGCACGAAAGTTTGCGCCATACAGAAACATTCGCCTTCATTGGTTAATGTTTCGATGATGACTGAAACGTTTGGATCATTTTTCATGACACGGAAGATGGATGACCCACCCATTCCGTCCAATGGTTTTAAAATTACGTCGCCGTGTTTCTGATGGAATGCACGTAATTGATCCGCGCGGCGTGTCACTAATGTGGTTGGTGTTAGTTCTGGGAACCAAGCGGTAAACAGTTTTTCGTTACAATCACGCAGGCTTTGCGGTTTGTTGACGATTAAGGTGCCTGCAATTTCGGCACGCTCTAGAATGTAGGTCGCGTAAATGTATTCTGTATCAAACGGAGGATCTTTACGCATAAGAATGGCGTCAAGCTCACTTAATGGCAGCTCTTGCTCACTGGTCACATCGAACCAATGCTCTGGATCATTGTGAAGTGTCACAGTACGAGTACGTGCAGACGCGACGCCTTGCTCTAGAGATAAATCACTCATTTCCATGTAGTGAATTTCCCAGCCGCGGCTTTGTGCTTCTAGCATCATCGCAAAACTGGAGTCTTTTTTAATGTTGATGGATTCAATGGGATCCATCACGATACCGAGTTTGATCATTACTGTTCTCCTAACAAAAATTAACCGAGATCGCCAAAGCGAACTTGAAGTGCGGTGATGGCGGTCATCGCAGTGGTTTCTGTGCGTAATACGCGTGGGCCTAATAACACTTCATCAAAGTGATATTGCCCTGTCATTTGAATTTCTTCCGCCGATAAACCGCCTTCTGGGCCAATAAGCAGACGAACTTTTTCGACTGGCTCAGGCAGGGTGTTGATAGAGTATTTGGCACGCGGGTGTAGGTTCAGTTTTAAGCTGCCGTCTTCTTCGGCACACCAGTCTTCCAATTTCATAACAGGGCGAATGACAGGGATGGTATTACGACCACATTGTTCACAGGCGCTGATGACAATTTTTTGCCATTGTGCCAATTTTTTCTCAAAACGTTCGGCATTGAGCTTAACGCCACAACGTTCAGAGATGAGTGGGGTAATGGTGTTTACGCCTAACTCTACCGATTTTTGGATGGTAAATTCCATTTTATCGCCACGAGAAATCACTTGCCCTAAATGTATGTCTAAAGGTGACTCAAGATTTTTTTCTTGGCGATCGTGAATCTCAACGGTGACATTTTTTTTGCTGACGTCAGTGATTGTGGCTGAAAACTCAGCGTTGCTGCCATCAAACAAGGATAACTCTTGTCCGGCTTGCATGCGCATGACCCGACCAACGTGATGGGCTGCATCTTCGTCGAGTTGGATGCAACCTTGGCTTGGCAATAATTCTGGATGATAAATACGAGGGATTCTCATGGCGCTCTCTGGCATTTAAAATAATGAGGTTGAGAATCTTATCATGGATGAGAAAAAGCGCGTGCTTAGGACAAAGAAAAAGCCAAATCTGCTGACAATGCCATTTAGAACATCGTCAGCGTAGGATTTATTTCAGAGGGTCAAGAAGAAGGGAATCGTCATTCATGGAATGAGATGATTATTCCCATTTTTGTTTTTCACATCTCTTCAATACATATGGATTGTGGTTACCTTGAATCTTGGCGATTTCTGCATCGCGTTGGCAATCCCATTTTGTGACGGGATACTGTTTGTTCCAAGCCTGCATTAATTGCATTTGTGCTTTAGAGAGTTCAAATTTGTATTGTTCGTGCATGTATAAATAGGTACGTGCAATGGCGCCTCTAGAGGCGGGCGGTGGATCGGCCAATCGTGTTTTATGATCGATTTTCATTTCACACTGACCATAATTAGCGCCCGCTGTGCTATTCCAAGGGGAGAATTGAAAGTTAGAGCGATCGCCATTGACTTCACCAATGGCGGGATAAAGGTTATGCAGATCCGATTCCATCACGCGAAATTGTAGATTTTTTCCGCATTGTTTACGCCCGCCTTCTTGCCAGCATTGCAGTTGATGCCCAAATTGCCATGCTGGTACGACATGTTCCCACTCGATACGGTCAGCCCGACGTGGCTGTTTACGGATTTTATACCCACATTTGTCCAATTCTGGCAGCATCTTTTTTCCTTGCCAAATAATGGGGCATTCACAATATAAGGTGATGGGGTGTTGTTTGTAAATTTCTGCGGCAAATCGTTTAGCTTGAGAAAAGCTGGTGGGATGACGCGGTAAATGTTTGTCGTTAGCGGCGTAACTTAAAGTGGGATATAAGCTGGCTAAAGCAAAAACAGTCAGTGCTAGGCTGTGTCCCTTAATTACATTTCGGCTATAATACTATGATTTAAATAAAG
>CAMQZF010000200.1 GCA_947039525.1 uncultured Photobacterium sp.
ATTTTTTCTCTTTGTTTTATAAAACATCTATCTCTAACTATAGGTATAAGTATAAGTATAAGTATATCAATAAAAATGTGATGCAAACCACATTTAGAGTCAAAAAAACATCTACTTCTTGATTTTAATTAAGCTTTATAGAGCAATGAATCTAAAAATCCTTTACCAGAATGAATACCTCCTTCAAAATCCATATCTGATTTACTTCTTACTAAATAACCACATAGACTACTTTTAGTATTAATCAAAGAACAATAAAAAGTAAAAAAACCAATTTCACTATTTAATTTTTCAATCTGGACAAACTTTCCCTGATTTACAGCAGAAACTTGACTATTTGAGGTGTTTTTTTGTATTTTTCTCATTAACACCCACTGCGGATACTGCTCTGATGAAAGTGTTTTTAATTGTTCTAAAATTTTCAAACCAAAAATACAATGCCCACCGCCTTCACCTTGATTTTTTAATACCCATTCATCACAGTTATTTTCATTCAAATTTTTGATGGATTTTTTATTAACTTCTCTCATTTCAATTAAGTGATGAAATAAACGATCATATTCGCTTTCAGTAATCCCCCATCGCTTCCATTGATCTCGACTTAAATGAAACAAATGCAATTGCATATATTTAGACGAAACAAATTGCTGAGCCAACGTAGCGCTCATCGCAATATCATGCTGCTCTAATTTCAGTCGTACATCTAACAAGATGTCATTCATATTATTAGCGTCATCTTCCGTTTGATAATCACTAAAACAATAACCACAACGTAAATACACCATATCAATTAGGTATTCTGATATCCATAAGCGATCATGTGCTTTGGTTTCCATTAATATTGCCAATTCTTTCAGCGTCTTTCTGATCGTACGAATCCCTAAACGTTGTAAAGCGTATTCTAATAAATGCTGATCAAAAACATTATCTTCGTGATCTTGTATTACCATTAAAAATGTCGGGGTGCGATCGGCTTCCTCTTGGTGTTTATTTTTAATAATATGACAAACACTTTGAATCTGTTCTGCTAAATTATCCAAGGCTTGATTCGGAACCCAATCGCCTGAGAATTCCTTATTTTTACTTAACTCAGGAAACTGTGTCGCCATATATTGATGAAATTGTGACATTAATTGCCCAAAAGGCGCCATGCCTGCTGCGATGGCATTCACTTCCACCAATATCGATGATAAGAAATCGCTGCGCATAATCAGTACGGGCGTCGCTTTTACACTTCCTTCGTCAATCAAAGTTTGATAACGGGCAAAGAGTGCGTCAAAAAGTGGATCGGTTTTTACCATCTTAGCCATGACGTTTAAGAGGTACTCATTATCTTGAGTAAGAGCACATACAGCTCGACTTAATAACAGACTTGCTTCTTGCAAATCAGCATAATCTTCACGAGTGATCGTCGCCGGTGATAAAGTAAATGGGCAGTGTCGACTGCTTTCATCACTGTTTTTAAATGCGAGGCCATGACCTAATGCCCAGTCCACACAGTTGGAAATTGTTGTTGCTTCTATGCTCATGAAAATTGCTCAAAAATAAAGATACAGCCTAATGAAAAGACTGAGTAAATATGATGGCGGATTATAAATAACCCAAAATGAAAACCTATGTATTTTTCGTGGGTATTGGTAAACCTGAGATTTTAAAAAAAACACCCAGATTAATAAACCGAATCTCTTGGTCACCAGAAAAAGCAAACCGCTTCATTCCTAATCTACTGACAATCCACCCTACAATTTCAGCAATAACAAACAAAGTTAAGCGTCTTCTTCTACACTGTGAATTGATTATGATGGTTACAGAGAGGAGACAGTATGTCTGCCGATGCTCAATCTTCGCAATCTTATGTCGAATGGAATGTCGATTTTTCACTGTTTTCTGGTGTTGATGGCAATGCCGATGGCTTTCAGTCTACTCCAATGAAAGACGTTAAACGCATGATGTTTGAACGTCGGGGCGGCGAAGTTGTAAAACGGGCAACCTCCTGCGTTCAATATGCTCCCAACAGTCATTTTTCCGAACATAGTCATCCGGGAGGTGAAGAATATCTCGTCCTCACTGGAACGTTTTCTGATCACACGGGCAATTACACCAAAGGATGGTACGTACGAAATCCTGTTGGATCCCGTCATCGTCCTTTTTCAGAAGAGGGCTGTGAAATTTTCGTTAAGTTGGCCCAACTCCCAGTAGAAGAACAAGACTATTTACAATTAAACACAGAGCAAGCTGATTGGACTGTGTTATCCGATACCGAACAAGCTTTGTCTCTATGGCAATCTCAATATGAAACAACGACGCTTCACCATCTTGTTGCTGGTCATCGGGATAACGCCTTAGAGTTTGAAGATAATGTGGAGTTTTTTGTAGTGAGCGGCAGTCTCACTGTTAATGGCGAAACACACTCGGACCATACTTGGTTACGTTTCCCCTCCCATCACCCGATCACATTAAGTACCCAAGAATCGACCACTCTCTATCGAAAAATTGGTAAAGGATACGTCCGCACTTAATTGGAGATCCGCCATGTCACAGCCACAATTGACCGTTTTTGAAACCACAGGCTTCCCCAATCCTGCACGGATTCGTGCGGCATTGTCCGAAAAAGAAGCATTAGATCACGTGCTGTTTATCGAGATCGATGTCATGAACTTAGAGCACCGTACTCAAGATTTTTATGCTATCAATCCTTCAGGTACCGTGCCTGTTTTAAAAACGGCCGAAGGAACATTTTTATCCGAATGTACGGCCATCACGGAATACATCAACCTTTATTTTTCAGGGACTGATTTGACGGGGAAAACTGCGTTAGATCGTGGTGATATTCATATGATGCAACGCCGAGCGGAATCGATGATCATGGATGCCGTATCTGCTTATTTTCATCATGGAACAGAAGGATTAGGTCCAGCATTGGAAGTCAATCAATGTGAGCCTTGGGGAATACGACAAAAAGAAGTCGCTTTGCAGGGATTAATGTATTTTGATCAACATTTAGAACATCGTGCTTTTGTCGCAGCCGATCGTTTTTCGATGGCCGACATTACCTTATTTTACAGCCTAGTCTTCGTTGATTTTGCTAAAGTCCCTATTGATGAATCTCTTACTCATTTATTGACATGGCGTGAGAAAATGATCCAGCGCCCGTGTTTCCAATAATGATTTAATGACTCATTCAATGACTAAAGGATGATCTTATTTAGGATAAAGCTGCTCAAATAGAAGGGTTAGAATTTAAAAAGGCGAATCGTATTAGAAATACAATCACCAGCAGATAAAGAAAGTCACTCTCTTTATCTGCTGATATTAATACATCAGATGTCTTTTCCTGATGATGTTATTTTTGATCGCCGATTGGTGGCTTATTGCGTAAATGACCCGATTTATTATTACTGCGAGTTTTTGCAGGCTTTGGGCTACGCGAATGGCGAGGCTTTTCTTTCACGTCAGGTGATGAACCCATCGGCTTTTTAAACTTAGGTTTGTAGTTCAAAATTGAAATTGGCAGTTCTTTTTTCGGCACAAATCCATCCACTTCTTTGCGCGTGATCAAATGACCCAATAAACTTTCAATCATGCATAAGTTTTTGAAATTATCTCGTGACACAAATGAGATGGCTTCGCCTGAAGATCCTGCACGGCCTGTACGACCAATTCGGTGAACATACTCTTCTGGTGGGAAAGGCAGATCGTAGTTAACCACACGAGGCAATTCATCAATATCGATACCACGTGCTGCCACACCCGTTGCAATCAAGTATTTAAGCTCTCCTGACTTAAAGTCAGCCAAAAGTTGAGCTCGAACCGGTTGACTACGTCCACTGTGAATCGCTTCCGCATGAATACCGCGTTTTTCTAACTGGCTCGCCAATTTTGCAGCACCATGTTTGGTTTCAATGAAGATCAAGGCTTGATCCCATTGCTGCTCAATGAGTAAATGACTCAATAGTGCTGATTTCATGTCTTTATCCACAGAAATCAACCATTGATCAATCTTTGATTGACTGGCGTCATCTTTCGCAATGGCAATTTCAACTGGATTATCAATGGCTGTTTTGGCAAGAAAACGCACTTGATCAGACAGTGTCGCTGAGAACAATAAATTCTGACGATCAACGGGTAAGCGATCAATGATTTTATTGATGTCTTCAATAAAACCCATATCCAGCATTCGATCCGCTTCATCCAGAACCAATATTTCAATTGCATCAAAATGAATCGCACGTCGCGTATACATATCCAGTAAACGACCTGGCGTCGCCACTAAGATATCAACCCCTTCGATTAAACGACGTTTTTGAGGTTCATAATCAACACCACCATACATTGCCATTGAAGTTAGGTTTAAGTATCGGCTATATTTCGTAATGTTTTCTTCAACTTGTACTGCCAATTCTCGAGTTGGAGCAAGAATCAATGCTCGAACTCGTTTTGCTCGGACTTGCTGACCATCATTCAACATTTGCAGAATAGGTAACACAAAACTGGCGGTTTTACCTGTTCCCGTTTGCGCTGCTGCTAAAACATTTTTTCCCTTTAAAATAACAGGAATCGCTTGTGCTTGAATGGGCGTAGGCTCAGTGTAGCCTTGTTCTTGTACGGATTTAACAAGGGCGTCGATAAGTCCAAGTTTGGAAAATGGCATGAAGGATCTCTAATTAGGGACAAAAAGTCATACGATATGCTGAGAATCATACCACAGTTTTATTTTATCGAGATCTCGCTCTCCCATGTGTTAACGGATAATGAGACTCAATGTTTGAGTTTCTGTGGCGTTAAATCTTCCTCTTCTATCATTTTAAGCAAACCGCTTACTGAGCTTAAATCAATACGTTTATCCTCCCTGCATCCCCCATGCACATACATAAAAAATGATTACCAAAAAAGTAATCATTTTTCTGTATAAATTTACTTTTTTCACCCACGCTAAAATAGCGTAATACTCTATTCTTCAAGAGCAAAAACGACATCGTAACTGAATATACTACCATCAGCATTGATCATCGTTTCATCAACTGCTCCAATATTTCCTGTCAACTTAGATACCGAGCCTTTTAATTTCATCACATCCCCAGCCA